>JBEBJW010000246.1:0-7922 GCA_040079715.1 Myxococcota bacterium
CTCGCGACCTACCCCGACCTGACCGTGGTCTGCGGGGCGGTCGAGCGCCACCCCGACGACGCCGACGCGATCACCAACCCGACCGCGGTGTTCGAGGTCCTGTCGGACAGCACCGAGGGGTGGGACCGCGGGGGGAAGTTCCGTCACCTCGGCGCGGCGCCTTCGCTCCGACACTACGTGCTGGTGTCGCAAGATCCGCGGTCGATCGAGGTGTACACCCGGACCGGCGAGCAGCGATGGGAGCTCGTCCGCCTCGGTCCCGGCCAGACGGCGGAGCTCGGAGCGCTCGGGATCGCGCTCGACGTGGACCGGGTGTACCGGAACCTGCCTCCGGAGCCGTGAACCGCGAGGCTGGGCGCGGTCCTGGCTTTCCGTGGTATCCTCGCGAGATGTGGTTGTTCACCTCGGTCGCCTCTGCGTCCACCATCACGGTCTCACCCGCTGGACCGGCCGACTACCCCACGATCGAGGCCGCGGTCGACGCCGCCGCCTCCGGTGACACGATCCGGGTCGAGCCGGGCACGTACTCCGAGCGCCTGGTCATCCGCGGCAAAGACCTGACGCTCGAGTCGACCCAGGGCGCGGCGGTCACCACGATCCGCGACGGGTGGGAGAACTCGCTGATCCTGGTCGACGGTGGCGACGTCGTGATCAAGGGGTTCGACGTGACGAGCTCGACGATCCGCCACTGCGTGCGGGTCCGCGTCGGGTCGGTCGAGCTGCACGAGATGGTGATCCACGACTGCGACGCGTACGACGGCCTGGGCGGCGGCCTGCGCACCGACTCCGGCACCCGCGCCAGCGTGTTCGACAGCGAGTTCCGCAACAACCGCGCCCACTGGACGATCGGCGCCCGCGCCCCGCAGATCTACAGCCGCGGCGAGTACCTCGAGGTCCGCAACACGAAGTTCCTCGGCGGGTTCTCCGAGGGCGACTGCGGCGGCGTGATGGTGATGGGGGGCGACAACATCCTCGTCGGCAACTGGTTCGAGGGCAACGTCGCGACCGACGACGGAGGCGCGTTCTACGCCGACGGCCGACCGACGGTGTTCCCCGACGGCACCGAGGCGGACGGCGTCCAGACGCTGGTGCTGACCGACAACACGTTCGTCGCCAACGAGGCCGGCGACGACGGCGGGGCCGTGTTCCTGATCGCGATGCCGGGCTACACGATCGACCGGAACCTGATGTGCAACAACCACGCGGTGTACCGCGGCGGCGGGATCTACGTCGACGGCGCGCCCGGCCCCGGCAACCTCCGGTTCAACGTGGTCCAGGAGAACGTGGCCGGCGACGACGGCGGCGGGATGTTCGTCAACGAGGGCAGCCCGACGCTCGAGAACAACGACTGGCTCGCCAACCAGTCGGGCAACGAGGGCGGCGGCCTCGCGGTCAAGAACGGCGCGCTGGTCCTCCGGAACGACCTCGTGGCGTACACCGTCCGCGGCGACGGCCTGCGGATGCTCGGCGAGACCCCCACCCGCAGCCACAAGTACGCCGCGTGGTGGGACAACACCGCCGCCGACGTCGGGACCGGGCTGATCGGCTCGACCGATCTCGCGGTCGACCCCGCCCTGCGCAACGTCTCGTTCGACGGCGACTGCACGAACGACGACTGGGCGCCCACCGCGTCGAGTCCGTTGATCGACGCCGGTGACCCCGCCCGGACCGACGCCGACGGCTCGCGGTCGGACATCGGCGCGGTGGCCCTCGGCGCCGCCACCCCCGGCGCCGATCCGACCCTCGACCCGCCCACCTCGTACACCCCGGGCGCTGCGGATTCGGGCCTGGCGACCGAGGCCCCGAGCGGCTGTGCGTGCGACGCGACCGCCGGTTCGACCTCGCCGTTCGCGTTGCTGATGTTGGTCGCGGTCGGGCGCCGGCGGGCCGCGATGACAACCCAGGTTCGTCCGTGTGAACGGGTTTCAGTTTGAATTGAAATCTCGCGACCGGTCGGATAGTGGACCTGCGTGAGCTCCCGCATCCCCGGCTTCTACAAGCTCCGTCCGAACGAACGGCTGACTGCGCTCGGTGTCGGTCAGCGCGAGGTCGAGGCGTACCGGACCGGCCTGTCGCTCGAGGCGGCCGATCTGATGGTCGAGAACGTCATCTCCACCTTCGGGCTCCCCTGCGCGGTCGCGGTCAACTTCCTGATCAACGGCCGCGAGCGCGTGGTCCCGATGGTGGTCGAGGAGCCGTCGGTCGTGGCGGCGGTGTCGAACGTGGCGCGGCTGACCCGGGCCGACGGCGGGTTCACCGCCGAGTCCGACCCCGGCCACATGCTCGGCCAGATCCAGCTCGCCCGGGTCGCGGACCCTGCCGGGTGCGTGGCCCGGCTCCGCGACGCGCTCCCCCGGCTGCTCGCCGCGGGTCGCGGGGTCCACCCCCGGCTCGAGGAGCGCGGCGGGGGGCTCGTGTCGTTCGAGGTCCGCCACGTCGTGTACGACGAGCCGGGGCGCCCCCGCGAAGACATGGTCGTGCTCCAGTTCGTGCTCGACGTGGTCGACGCGATGGGCGCGAACATGGTCAACACGATGGCCGAGCACCTCGCGCCGATCGTGGCCGAGGTCACCGGCGAAGCCGTCGGCCTCAAGATCCTGTCGAACCTCGCCGATCGCCGCCGGTCCCGGGCCCGGGTGGTGCTGTCGCCGAGCGCGCTCACCACCGACGAGATGGACGGCGTCGAGGTCGTCGAGCGGATCACCGCCGCCTGGCGGTTCGCGTGGGCAGACCCGTACCGCGCCGCCACCCACAACAAGGGCGTGATGAACGGAATCGACGCGGTCGCGATCGCCACCGGCAACGACTGGCGCGCGATCGAGGCGGGCGCCCACGCGTTCTGCTGCCGCGACGGCCAGTACCGCCCGATGACCCGGTGGGAGCTCCGTCCGGACGGCAAGCTCGAGGGGTCGATCGACGTGCCGCTCCAGTTCGGTACCGTCGGCGGGCCGATCCGGGTCCACCCGACCGTCCAGCAGAACCTGAAGCTGATCCGGGTCGAGGGGGCGCAGGAGCTCGCGGCGATCGCCGCTGCGGTCGGGCTCGCCCAGAACCTCGGCGCGCTCAAGGCGCTCGCGACCGAAGGGATCCAGAACGGCCACATGCGGATGCACGCTCGGACCGTCGCCGCCACCGCCGGGGCCCGCGCCGACGAGGTCCACTCCGTCACCGCCGAGCTGTGCCGGACCCACGACTTCTCGGTCGACCGCGCCCGCGCGGTGATCGCCCGGCTCCGCCAGCCGTGAATTCCCGCTCTATCGCTCGGGGCTGGAGTCCGCGCCCGACCACGTCGGCCGGCGCCTCGGCGGCGTCCTCCGTCGGCCACGGCCACGGGAAGCTCGTCCTGTGCGGCGAGCACGCCGTGGTGTACGGGCACCCGGCGATCGCGTTCGCGGTCGACCGCGGCACCACCGTCACCCTCACCCGCCGCCCCGGTCCGACCCGCGTCCACAGCGCCCACGCGGACCACCGGCTCGACGACGCCCTCCGGACCGCGCTCGACGCCGACGGGTTCGAGGCCGCGGTCGAGACGGACCTGCCGGTCGGGCGCGGGATGGGCTCGTCGGCGGCGCTGGCGGTGGCGGTGGTCCGGGCGAGGGCGGCCCTCGACGGCGAATCGCCCGCCCCGGACGCGGTGTTCGACCGCGCGATGCCGATCGAGCGCCGGTTCCACGGCAACCCGTCGGGGGTCGACGTGGCGGTGTCGGCGCGCGGCGGGTGCCTGTGGTTCTGCCGGGGAGAACCGCCGATCCGCGAGACCGTCCGCCCCGGCGACTGGTCGATCGTGGTGCTCGACTCCGGGGTCGCCGGCGACACCGCCGAGCTCGTCGCCGCCGTCGGGGCCCGCCGACCGGGGATCGACCCGGAGCTGGCCGCGATCGGCGACCTCGTCCGGTCCGCGCGGGAGGCGCTCGCCGATCCGGAGCAGCTCGGACCCCTGTTGACCGAGAACCACCGGCTGCTCCAGCGGATCGGCGTCAGCACGCCCCAGCTCGACGCGATGGTGGCGCTGGCCCTGTCCGCCGGGGCGTACGGCGCGAAGTTGGCCGGCGCCGGCGGGGGCGGGGTGGTGCTCGCTCTGGTCGACGAGCCGGGCGCGGTGCTCGCGGCCGCCGCGGCAGCCGGGGTCCCGGCGTTCACCTGCCGCCCGTGGACGCCCCCGTGACCGTGGCCGTCGCCCACCCGAACATCGCCCTGGTCAAGTACTGGGGCAAGCGCGACGCCCGGCTGAACCTCCCGGCGGTGCCGAGCCTGTCGCTGACCCTCGGCGGCTGGTCGACCCGGACCGCGGTCACCTGGGGCGGCGACCGAGACGTGGTGGTGATCAACGGCCGGGAGGTCGACGACCCGAAGGTCCGCCGGGTGCTCGACGGGGTGGTCCCGGGGCGCGGCCCGTGCCGGGTCGAGTCGACGAACGACTTCCCGACCGGCGCCGGCCTCGCGTCGAGCGCGTCCGGGTTCGCCGCCCTGGTGGTGGCCGCGGCCGGCGGGGCCCTCGACGACGCGACCCTGTCCGCCCTCGCCCGCCGCGGCTCCGGCTCCGCCTGCCGGTCGGTGTTCGGCGGGTTCGTCGAGTGGCCCCTCGGCGTCCGGGACGACGGCCTCGACAGCGTCGGGGTGCCGATCGCGCCGGTCGACCACTGGGACGTGCGGATGGTCGTCGCGGTCGTGTCGGAGGGCCCGAAGGCGGTGTCGTCGACCGACGGGATGAACCGGACCCAGGCGACGAGCCCGTTCTGGGCGGCGTGGGAGGCCCTCGGCCCGCCGCTGGTCGACGAGGCGCGCGCCGCGGTCCTGGCGCGGGACCTCGAGCGGCTCGG
The DNA here is from genome assembly GCA_040079715.1 of Myxococcota bacterium. Taxonomy (GTDB): domain Bacteria; phylum Myxococcota_A; class UBA796; order UBA796; genus JACKER01. Next base: position 4,821 of record JBEBJW010000246.1, read on the forward strand.
GATCGCGATGGAGCGGTCGACGTTCGCGATGCACGCCACGATGCACGCGGCCACCCCGCCGCTGCTGTACTGGCAGCCGGCCACGGTCGCGCTGATCCACGCGGTGCACGCGCTGCGCCGATCCGGGGTCGGCGCGTGGACCACGATGGACGCCGGGCCGCAGGTCAAGGTCCTGTGCCTGCCGGGCGATGTCGACGCGGTGACCCGGGCGATCGACGGGCTCGCGGTCCGGACGTTCGTCCACGGGCCGGGCGGACCGGCGCGGATCGTGCCAGACTCGCTCGGGGCCCTTGGGACGCCGGCGCCGTGAGGGTGGTCGCCCCGGGGAAGCTGGTGCTCCTCGGAGAGTACGCGGTGCTCGACGGCGGGCCGGCGCTGGTCGCGGCGGTCGACCGCGGCGTGTGGTGCGAGGTGTCCCCCGCCGACACCGTCGAGATCGAGGTCCCCGGCGACGCCCGGTTCGTCGGGCCTGCGCTGGCCGCGGTCGGCGCCGCCCCCGGTCGGTACACGTTCGGCGCGTGGAACCCGGTCGACGCGCCGGTGAAGGTCGGCCTCGGGAGCTCGGCCGCCGCCACCGTCGCCGCCGTGCTCGCCGGGTGCCCGGTCGATCCGGGGCCAGCCGCGCGGTTCGCGATCGCCCGGGACGTCCACCGCGCGGTCCAGGGCTCGGGGTCGGGGATCGATGTCGCAGCGAGCACGTTCGGCGGCGTGTCGCGGTTCCGGTCCGGGGTGGTGCGGCCCGAGGTCCTCCGTGGGCCCGCCGCGGTGTCGCCGTCGGTCGTGTTCACCGGGGTGTCCGCCGCCACCGGCCCGCGGGTCGAGCGGTACCTCGGGTGGACCGACCGGGCGGGGTTCGTGGCCGAGATGACCGCTGCGGTCGACCGGTTCGCCGACGACCCGATCGGCGCGATCCGGGACGGCGGGCGCGCGCTCCGACGGATGGCCGACGCCGCCGGCCTCGCATACTGGACCGACGGGATCGACGTCACGGTCCGGCTGGCGGAGCGGCACGGCGGCGCCGGCAAACCGTCGGGAGCGGGCGGCGGCGACGTGGTGGTGGCCGTCCTACCCGACGACCACGCCCGGGCGGCGTTCGTCCGCGAGGTCGCCGCTGCCGGCCTGCTGCACGTCCCGGTCGCCGTCGCGCCGGCCGCCCACCGCACCGAATAGCCGGCGGACCCGAGCCCACAGGCCGTGCGCGTCCACGAACCGCGCGTACGCGACGTACGCCGGGTCACGGCCGAGGTGCTGCTCCTCGGTCCACGCGCGCAGGGCGTACAAGCCGTTCAGCGCGACCAGCAGCGCGCAGTGGCGCAGGGCCTCGGTCCAGCCGCCCTCTGCGAGGAACGGGACCGAGATCAGCCACCAGGCGAGGTTCTTCGACAGGTACGCCGGGTGCTTGGTCCACCGGTACGGTCCGAACGTCACGATCCCGCGGTGGGTCAGGTTCGAGAACCGCAGCCCGAACGACAGGCTCGACCAGGTGTACACCGCGATCGCCAGCAGGATCGCGGTCCCCCACCCCCGCAGGATCACCGGGTGGTCGGCGAACGCCCAGGTCCAGTCGCGGCCGACGCCGTACGCGAAGTACAGGTCGCCGATCGGGGTCCAGAACGGCTGGTAGCACAGCACCGCCGCGACCCACCCGAGCGCGGTCGGTTCGGTCGACCGGACGTGGGTGTCGAGCAGCCGCAGCGACAGCACGTACCCGGCCGTCACCACCAACAGATCGATCGCGTACAGGGTGGTCACGAGGACCGGGTGGGCGGTGTCGAACCGGGTGAGGAGCGCCGGATCGAGCGCGAGCAGCAGCCGAACGTCGTTGGTCAGGTAGGTGAACATCAGCGGCAGGAAGAACGCCTTGACGCCACAGCCGAGCGCGTGCTGCGCCAGGATCCCGCGATCGACCTCGCCCCACCGACCGAGCACCACACAGCCCGCGTGCCAGTATCCGTCGTGCGGAGTCACCATCCGGCGGTCGACCACCGCGAGGTACGGCACGGCGAGGACCGCGGCCCACGGCCCGACGGCGCGGACCGCGTCGAACACCGGCGCGTAGAACCCACCGCGGTACTCCGGGAACAGCCACCAGATCCCGCCGACCGCCGCGACGGTCGCCGCGAGCCCGGTCGCCTTGACCGCGACCCGCCCGGGCGCCCACGGTCGGTCCGAGGCCCAGTCGAGGCCGGTGGTCGGGCGGGCGTACACCCGCAGCGCCACCGCCTCGAGCACCGCGAGCGGCGCCGCGAACGCAGCCAACACCACCAGGGCGCCCTGCCACGGCGGGATGTCCGGCCAGCCCCACCACAGCGCCGCCATCGCGGCCACCGCGCACCCGAGCGCCGCGAACTGGATCCGCGGGTCCCCCACCCTCGTCGTCGACGTCATCGCACCCTCCCGTACACCAGAGTCCGTCACAGCCGGCGGAGGACGGTCCGCCACCCGAGCACCGCGAGCACCACCAGTGGCAGATCGACCACCGTCCGGAACCGGGTCTCGCCGAAGAACAGCGCCGCGGTGATCGCCACCGCCGCCGGGAACGACGCGAGCCACGCCGTCCGGACCCGGTCGGTCCGCCAGGCCGCGACCACCCCGAACGGCACCGCCGGCACCACCAGCCACCCGAACAGATCCTGGCCGGTCGACGCGAACGGACGGAGCGGCTCGCTCCAGAACGGCAGGGCGAGGTTGCCGACGAGCAGGTCGACCACGCTCCACCCGGCGCTGGCGGCGGCGTGGACCGGGTCGCTGGCGGCGCAGCTCCACCCGAGGGCCCAGTAGAACCCCTGGTCGCGGAACGGCACGTCGTAGGTGCAGGTCCGCTCGCACAGGCCCTGGACCGCGAACACCGTCGGGCACCACCCGTACGCGCCGTCGGAGATGAACTTGCAGTCGCAGTGCCCGAGCGCGAAGTTCAGGCCGCCCTCGACCGAGGTGACCGTCGGTTGGTGGTACAGGGCCGCGGTGGCCGCCACCACCGGCACCAGCGTCGCGGCCGCCCCGGCCGGGCTCTCGGCTCGCGGTCCACCACACGAGGGCCGAGACGATCGCGATCACGAACGTCTCCGGCAGAAACACCGCCGCGTAGCACACCCAGTACGG
>JBEBJW010000247.1:0-7901 GCA_040079715.1 Myxococcota bacterium
GGTCTACACGGTGTCGTCGGAGTAGCGGACGCTCGGCGGCCGGGACCCCTGCCGCACCAGCGCGAGGCTGCGCGGGCCGAACGCGGGACGCCGTTCGGTCGTGCCGATCGGCGAAGCCCCGAGGACCCGCGCCAGCACGACGTGCTGCGCCAACCGAACGCGCAGCACTCGGTTCGAACAGGACCTGGCGGCCGGGGGAGGACCCGCACCAGCACGACGTGTGCACCCGCCGAACGCGGTCACGGCAGGATCGACCCACGTTCGGTTCGAACAGCACATCGTCCCGGACGGGATCATCGCCCCACCTTGCGCCAAGGATCCACGCCAGCACGACGTGCTGCGCCAACCGAACCCACAGACCGAGGCGGGCGTTCGGTTCGAACAGCACGCCGACCTGCACGGGATCGTGGCCCGATCGGCCCCCAGGATACGCACCAGCACGACGTGCTGCACCAACCGAACGCGGTCCGCGCCAGGATCGATCGACGTTCGGTTCGAGCAGCACATCGACCCGGGCGAGATCGTCGGCGAACCGGCGCCCATGATCCGCACCAAGTCGGCGTGCTGCGCCAACCGAACCCCGCCGACACGGGCCAGCGTTCGGTTCGAACAGCACCTCGACCCGCACCGGATCATGGCCCCACCGCCACCCAGGACCTCCACGAGTACGAGGTGCTGCGCCAACCGAACAGATCGGCGTTCGGTTCGAACAGCACCCCCGCCTGCACGGGATCGCGGCCCGGTCGGGCCCCAGGATCTCCACCAGCACGACGTGCTGCACCAACCGAACGCCCTCGCGCCAGGCTCGACCCACGTTCGGTTCGAACAGCACATCGTCCTGGACGGGATCGTCGGCGAACCGGCGCACATGACCCGCACCAGAACGACGTGCTGCTCCAACCGAACCCGGCCGACCGAGGGCCAGCGTCGGTTCTGGCGGCCCCACCTGCGAGGTACCGTTGGGCTGCCGTCGCTCGGGTCCCCACCCCCTCGAACAGCGGGATCGACCGGCCCGACCAACCCCCTCGCTGCGCGATCGCACGGGCCGTCGGGCTCGATCGGGTGTAGCATCCGCCGGATGCGCTGGACTGCCCTGGTCGTCGTCACCGTCGGATGCGCTGCACCTCCCCAAGGTCTCCGCGCCACACCATCCGGAGACGGGCCTGTCGTCCGGGTCGATTGGGACGCGGAGCCGCTCCCCGACATCCCGTTCCCGAACGACCTCGCCACCCGGCCGGATCCGCTGTCGCCGACCGGGCTTCGGCTGAACCTCCCGACCGACGCGCCGGTGGCGGTCGAGGCGAAGACCCGGGCGACGTTGAACACGCTGTCGGGCTTCGGCGTGTTCGCGCCGATCACGGTGGCGTTCGACGGACGCCTCGACCTCGACGCCCTGCTCGATCGCCACCCGGACGACCTCGATCGGCCCGACGCCTATGCCGATGACGCCGTGCTGGTGATCGACATCGACCCCGCCTCGCCCGACTACCTCCGTCCCGTGCCGCTCGACCTCGGCGCGGGGCGGTTCCCGCAGCAGGCCGGGCACCTCGACGGCTACCTGGCGAACGATCCGCGCGCCGGCCAGCCATCCCTGCTGTGGGAGAGCGGGGAGGAGGATCTCGACGCCGACGGGGTGCTGGACGACGGCGAAGACACCGATGGCGACGGCTGGCTCGACCACCCGAACGTATGGCCGCCCGGGAGCGATCCGGCGCGGGACCTCCTGTCGTTCTACGATCTGCAGACGAACACCCTCGTGCTCCGGCCGGTCGTGCCGCTGCGCGAGGCGACGCGGTACGCCGTGGTGCTCACCTCGTCGTTGGTCGACGAGGCGGGCGCGCCGGTGCGCTCTCCGTGGGCCTGGGTGAACCACACCCGCCAGACCGAGGCGCTGCTGCCGGTCGTCGACGCGCTCGCGCAGCTCGGCCGACCGGTCGACGACATCGCGTTCGCCTGGTCGTTCACCACCGGCGACGTGACGACGGAGCTGTGGCAGGTGGTGGAGGGGCTGTCCGGCCGCGGTCCGCTGTGGGCCCTGGCCGCGGACTACCCGCCCGGGGTCACCGAAGGCCACAACCTGCACAGCGACATCGATCCCGACCCGATGTTCCTCCCGGTCGACCGCGTGCTCGATCCCCTCGCGGCGATCGGGTACTTCCCGCCGGAGTCGATCGCGGTGCTGACCGACACCTACCGGGCGTTCGGGGCGGGCGTGGTCGGGGGCGTGGTCGTCGGACCCGACCTGCTGACCGACCGGGACGACGGCGGGACGGACGACAGCGACGAGCACTGGGAGATCGACGCACGCCGGGGCACGGTCGTCGCCGCGCCGCGCCGGATCCCGTTCACCTGCGTGGTCCCGAAGGGCCAGGGGCCGTTCCCGATCGTGATCCACGCCCACGGCTACGGCTCGACGCGGGTCGAGTTCCTCGGGTTCGCGCACGCGCTCGTGCGGCACGGGATCGCGGCCTGTGGGATCGACGCGCCCGGCCAGGGCCTGCCGCTCGACGACGCCACCCAGGAGCTGGTCGCCGGGCTGATGCAGCTCGCCGGAACCGAGCCCCTGTGGTGGCACCTGCTGGACGACCGACAGCGCGACCTCGACAACGACGGCGTTCCGGACCCGGCGGCCGACATGTTCACCGCCGACGCGTTCCACACCCGCGACACGATCCGCCAGAGCGTGGTCGACACGGCGGCGCTGATCGCCGGCCTACGGGCGTGCGGCGTCGGGACGATGGAGCGGGTGATCCCGAGCGCCGACGGCCCGATCCACACGGGCGAGGCCCACCCGAGCTGCGACTGGAACGGCGACGGGGCCCCGGACCTCGGCGGGCCGGACACGCGGTTCCTGCTCGACGGGATCTCACAGGGCGGGATCATCACCGGCGTGTCGATCGCGGTGAACGACGCCGCGACCGCGGTGCTCACCGTCCCCGGAGGCGGGCTCGGGGACGTGGGCCTCCGCACCGACATCGACGAGGTGACCAACGCGATGGTCGGGCGCGCGTTGTCGCCGTTGATCGTCGGGCGCCCCGGACCGGACGGTGTGGCGATCGATCAGGTGGTGATCTCGATCGACACCGAGATCTCACTCTCGATCACCACCCGCCCGGCACTGCCGGTCGGCGGCCGGGTGGTCGTCCGGAACCTCGACCTCGGGACCGAGTCGGTCGGGTGGATCGGCGCCGACGGGCGGTTCCGGGTCCCGATCGCCGCCAACGCGCTCGACCCTGGTGAGAAGCGCCTACTCACCGGCATCCCGGCGAACGGCTACGATCCGTCCGTCGTCTATGCGGCGCCCGATCCGACGATGCTCGGCGATCGCCTCGAGATCGAGATCCGTGACGCGACGGGCGCGGTGACCGACACGATCGACACGATCGACGCCGAGGTCGTCCACGAGGGTGTCACGATCCCGGCCGGGTCGCCGGTGATCGCCGGCTCCTGGGGGCTCGGACTGATCCGGGGCTCATCGGCGCTGCTCCGGACGGTGGACGCCCTCGCGATCGGGATCGAGGGCGGAGACCCGATCGCCTACGCCCACCGGTGGCGCGACGAGCCGTTCGATCAGCCGAAGGACGTACTGATCCACCTCACGGTCGGCGACACCACCGTCCCGGAAGCGACCGGGATCGCGCTCGCGCGAGCGGCGGGGATCGTGTCCGTCACCGAGGTCGACCCACGCCTCGGCACCACCCCCGACCGGTGGCTCGTGGACCACGAGGTCGTCCGCGGGATGGAGGAGTACGGGCCCTACGTCGGACCGGACGGGGCCCCGATCCTGTTCGACCCCGACGACCTCGACGACGGCACCGACGGGCTCGGCGCGCCGTCGGAGGTGCCGCTGCGGCTGACCCGTCCGGTGGAAGATGGCGGCGTGCAGGCGCTGCGGTTCCTGTACGTCGACCCGCACGGCACCCACGCGTACTTCCTGCCGGACGAGCAGAAGCCGTTCGACCTCGAGCTGTTCGCGGTCCAACAGAACGCCGAGTACCTCGCCACCGGCGGGACCCACCTGACGGACGATCCGTGCCTCGCCACCCGGGATTGTCCGTTCCTGGCACCCTATCCGCCGGTGGGTGACGAGTGATCGCCCTCGCCTGGCACGCAGCGTGGGCCGCGCCGGTGGCGGTCGACCCGTCGGTCGACCTGCGGGCGATCGGCTCGGTGGTCGAGCCGTTCGCCGTCGACGCCGACGGGACGACGCTCGCGTGGGGTCCCGCGATCGACACCCGGATCCGCCTCGGCCTCGGGCTGGCCCAGGACCCCGTCCGCGTGGGACTCGGGCTCGACGTGATGACCGGACAGCTGCTCGGCGCGACCTGGAACCTCGGGGCGATCGACGAGCGCGGCCGCGCGGCGAACGACGCGCTCACCCTGGCCGGCGTGGTGCCCCGCCACGCGTTCGTCGGCGCCCGCCTGCCGTGGCTCGACGTCCAGGCTGGGCTCGACACGAGCCAGTGGGGCCTCGGGATGCTGGCGAACGACGGGGCGTCGGACCCGTTGTTCGGACGGACCGACTTCGGCGATCGGGTGGTCCGGCTGCGGCTCGCGACCCAGCCCGCCGGCGAGGCGACGCCGCTGTACGTGATCCTGGCGGGCGATCGCGTGGTCGCCGACGAGTCGGCCCGGTGGTCGGACGGCGATGTCGCGTGGCAGGTCGTGGGCGCCCTGCTGTACCGGAAGCCGGGGGCCTCGAAGGGGGCGTGTACGGGGTCGTCCGCGACCAGTGGTCCGCCGATCGCCGGCACACCGCGGTCCGGGTGGCAGACGGGTACGGGCGGCTGGCGGCAGCGGTCGGAGGGCTCGACGCCACCCTCGCCGCGGAGGGGGCGTGGATCTCCGGCGCGACCGACCGCTCCCGGACGTACGCTGCGCCGGACGGGGTGGCGATCGACAGCGGCGGCGTGGCGGTTCGCGCGGGGATCGGCGCGGACAAGTGGACGGTCGACCTGCGCGGGGCGTACGCCTCTGGCGACGCGACGCCGGACGACGACCACCTGACCGACTTCCGGTTCGACCGCGACTACGACGTTGGCTTCGTGTTGTTGGACGAGGTCGCGAGCGCGTACGATCTCGCGGCGTACCGCCAAGCGACGGATCCGTCGGTCACCGCCCATCCGCCGGACGGTGTGGACGCGCTGGCGGCTGAGGGCGCGTTTCACCAGGCGGTGGCGGTGCAGCCGGTGGTCGCGGTCCGCCCGGAGCCATGGCTGGCGCTGCGTGGCGGCGCGGTGGCGGCGTGGTCGACCGGACCGATCGCGCAGCCGTACACGACGTTCCGCAACGGCGGTGTGCCGACGAACGCGCTGGGGACCCCGTCCGACGGGAGGTACCTCGGCACGGAGCTCGACCTGGCGGTCGAGATCGGGAGGAAGCCGGTGGACGACCGGCTCACCCCCAGCGCGCAGGTCCAGGTGGGCCACGCGTGGCCGAGCCGCGCGCTGGCGAACGGTGGGCCAGGGATCGACGCGCTGTTGGTGACGGCCCGCGCGGTTTACTGAGCGAGCTCACGTCCTGGCCGAGGTGCGCGCGCCGAACATCCGAGGCGTTCGGCCGGCGCAGCACGACGTGCTGGTCGGCATCATTCCCCGGTCGATCGCCACGATCCCGTCCTGGTCGAAGTGCTGCGCGAAGCGAACGTGGACAGCCCGAGGCGTTCGGTCGGTGCAGCACGACGTGCTGGTCAGCATCATTCCCTGGTCGATCGCCACGATCCCGTCCTGGTCGAAGTGCTGCGCGAACCGAACGTGCCCGAGGCATCCTGGTCCACGTGCTGCGCGAACCGAACGTCGACGGGCCCCTTCACGCGTTCGGTTGATGCAGCACGACGTGCTGGTCGGAATCCTTGGCCGACTGATCGCCACGATCCCATCCTGGTCCACGTGCTGCGTGAACCGAACGTCGACGAGCCTCTCGCGCATTCAGTTGATGCAGCACGGCGTTCTGGTCGGAATCCTTGGCCGACCGCTCGCGCACGACCACGTTCGGGTCGATGTGCTGCAGACGTGTGAGGTAGCGGCCCCAGACGGGCCGCTCGCCGCCGCTAGAGACCGTTCCGCACGCAATCGTACGTGAGCGGAATCGCCGGGGCGTCCAGCTCGAGCACCTCGAAGTCCTGCGGCTCGATACCGAACAACGCGTGGGTGTCGAACAGATCGCGCCACTTCGCGGTGGTGCGCTGATCACTGCGACCCATCAAAGGAATGTTGCCTCCATCCGCCAGGAACATTCCGTACGTCTTGAGCGCGCGCACGACCACCCGGGCCTCGGGATCGTCGATCCGCGCCTCGTCGAAGTCGGGCCTGAGGCGGAGGCGAGCGCCGTACGGAATGGCCTCCGCGCCGCCGCCGTCTGCGTTGGTGGCGTGGGATGCCGGGTGGAAGAACTCACCATCCCGGATGCTCTCGTTCGGGAGCGCGAACCGGATCGCGTGATCGATCACGCCGGCTGCGACCTCGTCCGCCGTGAACAGCATCGGGGCGATCGGGTAGCCCGCAGCATCAGCGGACGTGCACTGGTCCCCACGACCATCGGGCGGGTACACCAACGTCATGTCCCACACGACGTTGCACGCGCCGTATAGCTCGTTGCCTCGCAGATCGGCGCGCCACATCTCGTACAGCTTCATCGCGTCCCAGTCGGCCACGATCAGGTGGCAGTCGCCATCATGGACACATCGGTAGCCCTGCTCGCCCTCGACGTTGCCGTCAGCCGGCATCGGGATCGGGTCGCGATCGCAGTCAGGGCCCGGGTTGCCGTAGATCGAGGTGTACTCGTAGGTCGGGGTGGAGGCGTCGGCGGACAGGACCTCGATCGACAGGTCGATCTGGAAGTCACCGGCACCCCAGCCTGCCTGCTGGAGCGCGTCGATCATCACGCCCGATCGCGGATCCACCGCCGCCGCGGTCACGTCCTGGTACCAGGGCGCCCCATCCGGGAAGAAGTGGCCCGGAGCGGGACCGGTGGTGGTCGTGCTGTCGGTGTCGGTGTCGGTGTCGGTGTCACTGTCGGTGTCGGTGTCGCTGTCGGCGTCACTGTCAGTGTCCGCGTCGGCGTCGGCGTCGGCGTCGGCGTCCGTCTCGGGGTCGGTGCCGGCCGGATGGTGACAAGCGACCGCGAAGCCCAGGATCCACATCGTGCGCATCGGTACTCCCGCCGCACTCTATCTCACTCGCCGGGCTCCCCTTCGAGCGCGAGCACGGCGGAGATCGCCGGCGCCCCGTCCGACAGGATCCGGTCGGCGAGGAGCGGCGCGAGATCGCCCACCAGGGCCATCACATCGGCCTTCGACTCCGGCAGGCCGTCCCGGTCCAGGTCCCACCCCTCCGGGGGAATCGACGGTTCGATCACGTCCTCGATCACTTCGTCGATCGAGATCAAGGTGTGCACGCGGGCGGTCAGGATGCTCGCGTCGACCGACCCGGTGAGGATCGCCTCCAGCAGCCCGACCGGCACCGAGGGCGAACCCTCCCGCACCACGATCTCGATCCAGATGTCACCCGGACCCACCGCGAACGTCCCCGCGTCGTCGAACCCGCCACGCAGCTCGACCGCGTACGCTTCGTCGACCCGGAGCGTGCCGTCGGGCTCGACGGTGGCGTTCATGACCTCCAACGCGAGATCACCGGCCGCGTGGGCATCGACGAACACCGGGGTGGTGGTGTCGATGTTGGCCTGCAACCGTTCGTTGAACGGCTCGAGGGCAAACCCTTGGGCCGGCAGCGTCAGGTCGAGCGCACCGAGCGCATCGGGCAGGTGGTTGTCTTCCTGACCGTCCCCGTCCGTGTCGGCGTCGGAAACGACCTCGAGTGAAGTCAGCCGAAACCGGGCGTCGAACGTCGGCCCGCCAGGCTCGTCACCGGGGCCGAATCCGGATCCCTCCAGCTCCCGTGCGT
>JBEBJW010000248.1:0-7920 GCA_040079715.1 Myxococcota bacterium
CCCGTCCGCCTCGGGCAGGGGAGCCCCCCGCGACGACCGCTGGCGGCTGATCGTGAACACCGAAGTGGAGCTCGACGACCTGTGATCCCACAACCCTGGATCGAAGCCTGGCGCGTCGAGGCCCCGTGGGCGTCCGCCGCGTTGGTGGAGCAGGACCTGACCTCGGTTAGGGCCGGGGGGAGCGGGGGGGTTCGATGCGGCGATTCGAGCGGGACGGGCGGTTCTGGGAGGTGCTCCTGGACGGCGCCGCCGTGACCACGCGCTCCGGCACCCTCGCGGGCAAGCCGCGGTCGAACAGCGAGCGGTTCGCGAGCCCCAAGCTCGCGCTGGCCGAGATGGACAAGCGCGTCGCCAAGCGGATGAGCGAAGGCGGCTGGGTCGAGGTGCTGCCGCCGTTCCAGGGGACCGTGGACCTGGCCGACCGCGTGGTCGGCGTCGACCCGGACAAGGCGGCGCGCTGGGTCCGGCGGCCCGGCGCGCTCGCCGTGGACCCCGGGGCCGCCGCCGCGGTGGAGCGCGGGCTGGCGCTGGCCCGCGACAAGTTGCTGGCCGGTCTGTCCGACGAGGAGGCCCACGCCGCCGTGGTCCGGCGCGTCCTCGACCACGGACCCGGCGCGATCGGACCGAGCCTCGACGAGCACGCCGTCCTCCTCGCGCTCGCCCCCGAACCCGAGTGCGCGGACCTGCTGGTGGGGCGGTTCGGCATCGGCGCTGCCGTCGCGGCGGTCGCGACCGGGCCCCGGTTCACGATCGAGCGCGAGCTGACCCGCGCGACGCTCCGCGAGGGCGACGGGAAACAGCTCCGGGTGCGCCCCGCCGTCGGCCGGCTGCGCGACCTGCTGCTCCTGGCGCCCGACCCGGATTGGGCGTCCGCCGAGACCGTGGCGCGCGCTGCGCTCGGGGGCTCGCGCGGGCGGGATCTCGAGCTCGTCACGCTGTTCCCGGGGACCGACTGGGTCGACGCCTGGCTCGTCGCGGCGGGGCTGACCGCGGACACCCTCCAGGTGTGCGGTGCGGCCTCGCCCGCCGCGTTCGCGGCCCTGGTGCAGAGCCGTCGCCCGTCGCGCGACACCGCGCCCGAGCGGCTGGTGCCGTACCTCGAGGTGCTGCTGCAGCGCTACGGCCTGGGCGCCGCCCCTGCGGTCGAGGCGCTCGCCGCCGGGCTCGGCGCCGAGGGGATCTCGCTGCGGGCCCGCCTGCGGACCCCGCAGACCGTGGACGCCCTGCTGGCCCTCGTCGATCACCCCGCGCTCGGGAGCCCGGCCCGGGCCGCGCTGATCGCGATGAGCGACCGCACGCTCGCGACCCTCGCCGCGCGCGGCCGCCTGTCCGGGATCGGCGACGAGCTGGCCCAAGAGCTCGCGCGCCAGCCCGGGCTCGTGCCGGCGCTGCTGCCCCACCTCGCTCCCCGCGCCGCTGCGCGCGTTTCGGCCTGGCTCGGCGACGAACCTGCGCTCCCGGTGACCGACGACCTGCCCGCCGTGTTCGCGCCCGGGCCAGGCAGCCCACTCGCGCCATGGATCCGCCTGCCGTCGCTGCCTACGCTGCGCACCCCCGACGGTTCGCAGGCGTACCCGGCGTCCGCGTGCGTCCGGGCGCTGGAGCAGCTCTCCGCCGGGGAGGAGGTCGAGGCGGTCGCGTCCGAGGTGGGCGCTGCGTGCGATCCGGCGTCGTTCGATGCGCTGCTGGCCGAGGTGCTGCGCGGGTGGAGCGAGCACGGCGCGCCGGCGCTGTACGGCACGTCGCCGTGGAAGGTCCGGGTGGAGGAGGAGCTCGACGACGACGGCTACGAGCACCGGCGCTCGCGGTGGATCCGCGACCGCAAGGCCCCGGAGAGCATCGACCGCCCGTGGATCCTGCGCGCGGTGCAGGTCGGCGGGGCCGAGGCGTGCGGCAAGGCGCTGCGGGACTGCATCCTCGACTGGGGCAAGCGCGGGGCCCGGTATCCGGAGCTCCTGGCCGACGCCCTCGACGTGCTGCGGATCTTGCCGGGCGAAGGCGTGCTGGTGCACCTGGGCGAGCTGGCGCGGCGCGTCCCGCGGGCCCGCGTGCGGGTCGAGACGCACCTCGGGCAGGTCGCGCGGCGGCGGGGCGCCGATCCGCGGCACGTGGACGAGCTCCTGCTGCCCACGCTGGGCCTGGACGACCGCGGGCGCGTGGGACTGGACTATGGCCCCCGCACCTTCGTCGGCACGTTCGATCCCGCGCTGGAGCCGGTGCTCCTCGGGGTCGACGGGCGCCCGATCCGCGCGCTGCCCAAGCCGTCGGCCTCCGACGACCCCACGAAGGCCCGCCAGGCACAGTCCGCGTGGTCCGCGCTGAAGAAGCAGGTGCGCTCCGTGCGCACCACGTTGCTCGGGCGGCTCGAGGACGGGCTGCGCACCCAGCGGACGTGGACCCCGGACGCGTTCGCGCGGCACCTCGCGCGCCATCCGCTCGCCCGCCACCCCGTGTCGGCGCTGGTGTGGACCTGCGGCGACGCCCGGTTCCGGGTCGACGAGAGCGGCGAGCCGGTCGACGTGCAGGACCAGCCGGTGCCGCTGGTGGGGGACCTGCGCCTCGCCCACCCGGTCGACCTGCCCGACGCCGAGCGCGACGCGTGGAAGCGGGTGTTCGTCGACTACCAGCTCGTCCAGCCGTTCCCGCAGCTCGACCGCGAACAGCCGGGCTACGCCGCCATCGCCGCGGCGCGCGGCGCGACGATCCCGCGCGGCCGCTTGTTCGCGCTGCGCAACCGCGGGTGGGTGTGGCGGTTCGCCGGCGGGGAGGGCGGCCCGGCGCTGGCGGCGGTCGCGCTGGAGCTCCAGGGCGTGCGGGTCACGGTCACCGCGGTGGACCCGTGCGACGTGAAGGCCGACGAGGGCCTGGTGGTCGGGCGGGTCGAGGTCGCCGGGAGCTGGGACGCGGTTCCGCGCGTGGTGCTCGCGGAGGTCGCCCGGGATCTGCAGCGCGCGATCGAGGCGTCCCCGGTCGAGTGAGCGTGATCGAGCGCCGGGCGCTGGCGCGTTTTCGTCGGACCAGTGATGACGGGCGGGGAGGCGGCGTGCCGCGGTACGAGCTCGTGGAGGGGACCTCGTCGAAGTTCTGGGAGATCGCGCTCGACGGCTCCGCGTTCACCACCACCTGGGGCGAGATCGGGTCCGCCGGCCAGTCCACCACCACCTCCTGTTCCGACGCGGCGAAGGCGCGGAAGGCGCACGACGCGCTCGTCGCCGAGAAGACCGCCGAGGGCTACGCGCTGGTGGGCGCCTCCCTGCCCGAGTCCCCCGGGGAGGCCGCCCGGTCTGCTTCCGAGCCGGCCCCCCCATCGCCGGCGCCGGCCGCTGCGCGGTCCCCTCGCCTCACCCTGTCTGCCGCCCAGCAGGAGTCGGGCGCGCGGGGCATCGACCACCTCGACCTGCCCCCGCGCGCGGCCGAGCCCCTGCGGCAGGTGCACGCGCGGGTCCTGAAGCACCTCGTCCCGGCCACGCGCGACGCCGTCCAGCACGGGCAGCGCCCCGGCCCGTTCCACGACCTCACGCGAAAGGTCCTGTGGACCTGGTTCGGCCCCGCGCCGTGTGCCCCGGACGTCGAGCTGGACGGCGCCGCGTTCGTGCTCGTGTCCGCCGCGCTCGACGGGCGGAACGCGCGCACCGGTGAGCTCGAGCACCTCGCGGTCCTCGCCGACCTCGTCGCGCTGTGGGTCGCCCGCGGCGGCCTGCCGTACGCGCTGCGCGTCTACGCGTGGACCCTCGGCGAGGTGGCCGCCCGGGTCGAGCACAACGCCGGCGGCCCGCGCAAGGTGCGGGGGCTCACGCTCGCGCCGGAGGGCCGCCCTGCGACGGTGCGCGCGGGTCTCCGGGTCGATCGGCTGCTCCGCGCCCACCTCGCCGCCGATCCGTCCGCCCGGGAGGCCGCCCGCGCCGAGGCCGAGGCGATCCGCGCGCAGGGCAGCCCGCTCGTCCGCGCCGGGATGTCGGCGACCCTGACGGAGCCGCCGTGGATCGACGCCGACCTGCAGGAGCACGCCGGCGGACAGGGTCTCCTGCTCGACGTGCACGCGCTGCACGCCCCGCGCCTGGCCACCCTCGCCGCGTCCGTCGGGAGGCTCACGTTCGACGAGCTGCGCGCGATGAACACGCTGCGCGGGTGGGCGGTCGGCGCCGAGTGGCCGTACGCGCTGGCCTCGCGCCACGGCGCGGACGCGTTGCCCGTGCTGGCGGCGCTCGGGTCGCGGTTGGCGTCGCTCGTGTCCCAGGCCGAGCCCTTCGAAGCGCGAGCGCCCCTGGGGATGCTGCAGGAGGTGATGGATCTACTCGGCGCGTCCGAGGGCTCGCCGGAGGCCGTGCTGGCCGCGGTGGACGTGCTCGCGCGCCTCGGCGAGGCCACGATCGCGAAGGCCGAGGACCCGCGCCCGCTCGCCCACCAGATCGTGCGCCGGATGCCGGAGGTGGCGTTGCCGAGGGTCCGGGCCTCGCGGGCGCGGTGGGCGCAGGCGCTCGCGCCCCAGCTCGAGCGGGTGGTGAGCGCGCCGTCGGTGGCGGAGGCCCCCGCGTCGGCGGTCCCTGCGGCGCTCGTCGGCAAGCCGATCGACAAGCCGCCCGCGTTCTGGACCCCCGATGCGTTCGCGCGCCCGGAGCTCGTGGGCAGCGGAGCCCTCCCGCGGGAGGCCGTGGACGTGCTGGGGCGGTGGCTGAAGAAGGGCGAGGACCTGTCTTCGGTGAAGGCCGCGCTCGCGCCGTCCTCCGCCGCGGCGTTCGCGTGGGACCTGTTCCAGGCCTGGCTCCGGGCCGGGGCGGACAGCAAGGAGAAGTGGGCGTTCCTCGCGCTCGGCGCGCTCGGCGACGACGACACCGCCCGGAAGCTGGTCCCGCTGATCCGCGCGTGGCCCGGAGAGTCCGCGCACGCCCGCGCGGTGCTGGGCCTCGAGGTGCTGGCGGCGATCGGCACCGATCCCGCGCTGATGGGCCTGCACGGCATCGCGCAGAAGGTGAAGTTCAAGGGGCTGCAGGAGAAGGCCCGCGAGAAGATGGACGAGATCGCGGCCCGACGCGGGCTCACCGCCGAGCAGCTCGCGGATCGGCTGGTCCCCGACCTCGACCTCGACGACGACGGCTCGAAGACGCTCGACTTCGGGCCCCGCACGTTCCGGGTCGGCTTCGACGAGGCCTTGTCGCCGTTCGTGGTCGACGCGTCGGGCAAGCGCCTGTCGGACCTGCCCAAGCCCGGCGCCAAGGACGACGCCGCGCTGGCCGAAGCCGCCGTCGCTTCGTGGAAGGCGACCAAGAAGGACGCCCGCACGCTCGCGGGCCTGCAGATCGCCCGCCTCGAGCTCGCGATGGGCAGCCAGCGGCGCTGGTCCCCGCTGGAGTTCGAGGCGTTCCTGGTCCGCCACCCCCTGCTGATCCACCTGGTGCGCCGCCTGGTGTGGGGTGCGTACGACGCGCGCGGCTCGCTGGTCGCCACGTTCCGGGTCGCCGAGGATCGGAGCCTCGCGGATGCGGACGACGGCCCGTACGCGTCGCCGGCGGGCGCGGACGTCGGCGTGGTCCACCGGCTCGAGCTCGACGACGCGGCGGTCGCCCGGTGGTCGCAGGTGCTCGCGGACTACGCGCTCGCCCAGCCGTTCCCGCAGCTCTCCCGCGAGGTGTTCCGGTTGGACCAGGGCGAGCGAGCGGCCGCCTCGTTGACCCGCTGCCACGGCTACCAGGTGGAGACCGGAGCGCTGCTCGGCCTGCAGAACCGGGGCTGGCGGAAGGGTCCCGTGCTGGATGCCGGCGTCTACCACTGCTTCCAGCGTCACGTCGGGAGAGACCTCTCCGCTTGGCTGCGGTTCGAGCCGGGCATCGTGATCGGCGCGCCGGACTGGACGGACGCGCACCAGTCGCTCATCGACCTGGACTTCGCAGCAGAGGAGCCGATCTACGGTCGCAACGGGCCGACGACCCCGCTGGGCCAGATCCCGGAGGTCGTGATGTCCGAGATCCTTCGCGACGTGTCGTCGCGCGGAGGCGTGCTTGCCGAGGTCCCGTAGGACGCCCCCGACCGCGGACCTGCGCCAGCGGCCACCCGCGGAGGTCCAGTACGCCGAGGAGCTGGCCCGGCTGCAGGCCGCCGACGCCGACCCGCGCCCGCCCGGCTGGCGTCTGTCCCCGCCCGCGGTCCGCCGGTTCGTGCTGGGCGACGAGGGCCTCGCGGTGGAGCGCAAGTTCGTCGGGGACGGGGCGCTGGTCGACCGCGCGATGGTGTCGCTCGCGACGAACCGCGGCCTGATGCTGGTCGGCGAGCCGGGCACTGCGAAGAGCCTGCTGTCCGAGCTCCTGGCGGCCGCGATCTCCGGCCGGTCGACGCTGACGATCCAGGGGAGCGCGGCCACCGCCGAGGAGCAGATCAAGTACGGCTGGAACTACGCGCTGCTGCTGGCGGAGGGCCCGTCCACCCGGGCGCTGGTGCCGGGCCCGCTGTACGTCGGGATGCGCGACGGGCAGGTGGTGCGGTTCGAGGAGGTCACGCGCTGCCCGCTCGAGGTCCAGGACGCGCTGCTGGGGCCGCTGTCCGACCGGGTCCTCGCGGTCCCCGAGCTCGGCGAGGAGGGGCTCCTGTACGCGCGGCAGGGCTTCAACGTCATCGCGACCGCGAACACCCGCGATCTCGGCGTGAACGAGATGAGTGCTGCGCTGAAGCGGCGGTTCGCGTTCGAGACCGTGTTCCCGATCCGGGACTACGACACCGAGCTCGCGCTGGTCCGCGCCCAGGCCCGCAAGGAGCTGGACCGCTCCGGGGTGCCCGAGCTGCCGTCGCCCGAGGTCCTCGAGCTGCTGGTGACCACGTTCCGCGAGCTCCGCAGCGGCCAGACGCTGGACGGCCAGGCGCTGGAGCGGCCGAGCACCGCGATGTCCACCGCCGAGGCGGTCGGCGTGGCGCACGCGGTGGGGGTGCGCGCGCACTTCCTGAACCGCCGCGCGGCGACCCCTGAGGACCTCGTGCACTGCCTGGTCGGCGCCGCGACCAAGGCCGACGACGCCGACGTGGCCTTGCTCCGGAGGTACTTCGAGCAGCGGGTCGGCAAGCGACGCGAGCCCCACTGGAAGGCCTACTTCCAGGCGCGGCACGCGCTCCCCGCCTGATGGGACGCCTCGAGGTCGTCGGGGTGCGTCACCACAGCCCGGCGTGCGCTCGCCTCGTGCGGAGGCGCATCGCGGAGACGCGGCCCGCGCACGTGCTGATCGAGGGACCGCTCGACCTCAACGAGCGCCTGGGCGAGCTGCTCGCGCCCCACGCGATGCCGATCGCGGCCTACTCGTTCCGGCTCGCGACGGACGGCCGGCGCGCCACCGGGTCGTGGAGCCCGTTCTGCGCGCACTCCCCCGAGTGGGTCGCGCTGACCGACGGGACCGCGGCGGGCGCCGAGGTGCGGTTCGTGGACCTGCCCGGCTGGCACCCCGCGATGGCCGACCGCCCGAACCGCTACGCGGACACGCACCTGCGCGCGAGCCACCGCCTGCCGGCGATCGCGGAGCGCCTGGGGTTCACCGGGGTCGACCCGCTGTGGGACCACCTGTTCGAGGCCGGCGACCCGGACGATCCCGCGCTGGACGACCGTCTGCGCCGGTACTTCGCCGCGCTGCGGGCCGACGAGCCCCCGGCGCCGGGCGACGCGCTCCGCGAGCAGACCATGGCGGCCTACGCGGCGTGGGCCCTCGCGCGCACCGACGGGACCGTGCTGCTGGTGTGCGGCGGCTACCATGCGCCGGCGTTGGCCGTGCTCGCGGGGGAGGTGCCCGCGGAGCTGCCGGCCGTCGAGGTCCCGGACGGTCACGTGGGGACGTACCTCGTGCCGTACTCGTTCCATCGCCTGGACCGCTTCGCGGGGTACGCGTCGGGGCTGCCCTCGCCGGCCTGGTACGACGCGCGCTGGGCGCTCGGCGCGGGGGCGTGGGA
>JBEBJW010000249.1:0-7913 GCA_040079715.1 Myxococcota bacterium
CACACCAAGTTCGAACGATGTCCATCAGCGGGAGCCATTTCTTCGATTCAGTGAGTAGGCGGGCTCGAACCAACGGTACGCGGTTCTGGTCCCCGAAAGGGAAGTTGGACCATGATCCAAACTGTCCCCTTTCGACCGTAGTACGCCAACACCCCCCGGCTGTTGGACTCGAACTCGCGCGATCCAGGCTCCTGCTGGGCAACTGCGCCGGGTTCGGGTAGGGTTCGGCGTGTCGATGGACCCGCCAGGCAAGACGCCGCCCCGCCCCGGGACGCTCGGCCGCGACCCCGCCCCGGGCCGCGGTCCGGACGGTTCGCTCGGGCGAGACTTCCGAATCGGCGCCCCGCAGGTGTCCCTGCCCAAGGGCGGCGGCGCGATCGGTGGCATGGGCGAGAAGGTCACGGCCAACCCGGTCACCGGCTCGGCCTCGCTGTCGATCCCGCTGCCACTGACCCCGGGCCGCGGCGGGTTCACCCCGAGCCTGTCGCTGTCGTACGACTCCGGCACCGGCAACGGCCCGTTCGGCCTCGGCTGGAAGCTGTCGCTCCCGTCGATCCGACGCAAGACGGACCGAGGCCTGCCGCAGTACCGCGACGACATCGACGTGTTCGTGCTGTCCGACGCCGAGGACCTCGTGCCGATCTCGGGCGCGGTCCGGGCGGACGGCGGGTTCGACGTCGCCCGGTACCGTCCCCGCGTCGAGGGCGGGTTCGCGCGCATCGAGCGCTGGCGGCAGTCCGACGGTCGCGTCCACTGGCGCACGATCTCCCGCGACCACATCCGTCGGACGTACGGGCTGGCCGACGAGGCGCGGGTGGTGGACCCCGACGACCCACGGCGGGTGTTCGAGTGGCTGCTCGAGGAGGAGGCGGACGAGCGTGGCAACCTCATCCGCTACACGTACGCGGCCGAGGACTCGGCGAACGTGCCCGCGCACCCGGCGGAGGCCCGCAGGGGCACGCCCGGCAGCGGGGTGGCGTACCGGTACCCGAAGCGGGTGTCGTGGGGGAACACGACCGACAGCGGGTTCCGGTTCCACCTGGTGTTCGACTACGGCGACCACGACGCGCTCGACCCGGGTCTGAGCCCGAGCACGCCCTGGCCGACGCGCGCCGACCCGTTCTCGTCGTTCCGGGCGGGCTTCGACGTCCGATGCTACCGGCTGTGCCGGCGAGTGCTGCTGCTCCACGACTTCGGGTCGGTGCGGACGGCGCCGTTCGTGGTCCGGTCGGTGGCGCTGACCTACGAACAGCGCCCGACGGTCACCACCCTCGCGGCCGCCCAGACCACAGGCTGGCGGTGGACCGGAGCGGCGTACGAACAGTCCACGCTGCCCGCCGTGACCTTCACCTACGCTCAGCCGACCCTCGATCCGGCGGTGCGGCTCGTCGACGGTCTCAGGGAGCTACCGAACGGGTTCGACCCGCGGCAGTGGCAGTTCGTGGACCTCGACGGCGAGGGCCTGACGGGGCTGCTCACCCAGCAGGGCGCGTCGTGGTGGTACAAGCGGAGCGAAGGCGACGGGACCTTCGCTCTGGCTCGCCAGCTGCAAACGCGGCCAAACGCGCGCCTCGGCGATCCCGGGACGCGCCTCGTGGACGTGGACGGCGACGGCAACCTCGACCTGGTGGTGCTCAAGCCCGGGGTCGCCGGGTACTACGCCCGCGCCGAGAACGGCTGGCAGGACTTCCGCTCGTTCCGCCGCACGCCGAACGTCGACCCCGACGATCCCGCCGTGCGGTGGATCGATCTGGACGGCGACGGTCACGCCGACCTGATGCGGACCGACGACGACAGGTACACCTGGTGGCCGTCGGAGGGCCGCGACGGGTTCGACGCGCCGCGGCAGGTTCGGATGCCGCACGACGCCGACCGCGGGCCGCGGGTGTCGTTCGACCGAGACGAGACGGTGTTCGTCGCGGACATGACGGGGGACGGCCTGCCGGATCTGGTGCAGGTGCGCAACGGCAACGTCTGCTATTGGCCGAACCGGGGCCACGGCAGGTTCGGGGCGCGGGTGCAGATGAGGGGCGCGCCGCGGTTCGCCCGAGACGAGAGGTTCGACCCGTCGCGGGTGCGCCTGGCGGACGTGGACGGCAGCGGCCCTGCCGACCTGCTGTACCTCGGCCCGCAGGGCGTGACGATCTGGTTCAACGAGTCGGGCAACGGGCTGTCGGGGCCGACCGAGCTGCGGTCGATGCCGTCGGTGGCGCGGCCGAACGACGTGGCGGTCGCGGACCTGCTGGGGGACGGGACGGCGTGCTTGGTGTGGTCGTCGCCGCTGCTGTCGGAGTCCAGCCGGCCGCTGCGGTACGTGCGGCTGATGGCCGAGGGCAAGCCGTGGCTGCTGAAGGCGGTGAACAACGGCCTCGGGCGGGAGACGCGGCTGACCTACACGCCGTCGACGGCGTTCTACCTGGCGGACCGGCGGGCGGGGACGCCGTGGGCGACGCGGTTGCCATTCCCGGTCCACTGCCTGTCGAAGCTCGAGCAGGTAGACGCCGTCACAGGTTGGCGTTTCGTCAATACCTACGCCTACCACCACGGGTACTTCGACGGCGAGGAGCGGGAGTTCCGAGGCTTCGGCCTGGTCGAGCAGTGGGACACCGAGTCGGTCTCGGACTACGAAGACCCCGGCCAGGCCGATCCGGCGCTGGTGGTGGCGCTGCCGCCGGTGCGGACGAGGACGTGGTTCCACACGGGCGCGTGGACTGCACAGACGAAGATCACCTCAGCATACGCAGCGGAGTACAGCGCCGCGGACCCTGCTGCGGGGCACCTGCCGGACCCGTCCACGCCGGCAGGGCTCACGCCGAGAGAGCGGCGCGACGCGCATCGGGCGCTCAAGGGCAAGGTGCTGCGCCAGGAGGTGTACGCCGAGGACGGCGCCGGCCACCTGACGACGCTGTATGCGGTCACCGAGGCGACCTACGCCGTCGTTCGCCTGCAGGCCGCGGACGGGGCGCACCCGGCGAGCTTCCGGGTCGACGCGACCGAGTCCCGGACGTCGTCGTACGACCTGGATCCCGCGGGCGGCGCGCCGGACCCTCGGGTGAGCCACGCCCTGGCGTGGGGGTTCGACGCGTACGGGATCCCGACGCACCGCGCGTCGGTGGCGTATCCGCGGAGAGGAACCGGCCAGCACCCAGAGCCATCCACGCTGGCGGTCCTGGTCACCGAGACCGAGGTCGTCCACCAGGACCGGCCCGACGCGTACCACGTGGGCGTGCCCGTGCGGACCCGGTCGTGGGCGCTCACCGCCCCGCCGGGGTGGACCGACGTCGCCCCCGCGACCGTCGCCGGGATGGCATCCTCGTTCGATGGTGGCCCCAAGCGGCTCCTCGGCCACCAGCTCACCCGGTACTGGGACGACGGCCTCACCGGACCGCTGCCGGTCGGGATCCTCGGCGTCCGCGCCCTGGTCCACCAGCGGTACGCGCTCGCGCTGACCCCGTCGGTGCTCGACGAGGTCTACGGCGCTCGGGTCGACGCCACCGACCTCGCCCTGGCCGGCTACGTCGCGGACCCCGAGGGCACCGGCGCCTCAGACGGGTGGTGGATCCCGTCCGGCCGGACCGTGTCCGATCCGACCCGGTTCTACCAGCCCGTCGCCCACGTCGACCCGTTCGGCAACCCGACCCAGCTCACCTGGGACGCCGACGCGCTGTCGCTCAACGAGGTCGAGGACGCTGTCGGGATGCGGGTGACCGCGGAGCTGGACCACCAGGTGATGCAACCGTGGCGGATCACCGACCCGAACGGGACCTCCACCGAGGCGACGTTCGATCCACTGGGCCGGGTGCTCACGACCGCCACCCGCAACGGCCTCGACGGCGACGGGCCGGGCGAGGTCGGCGCGACCTTCACCTACGACACGGCCCACACGCCGGCGTCGGTGCACGCCGCGGTCCGCGAGCGGTACCACGAGGACGTCTGGCAGTCGTCGTGGTCGTACAGTGACGGCGGCGGCGCTGTGGTCCAGACCCAGGTCCAGGCCGCCCCCGACGTCACCGGCGCCCCGCGGTTCGTCGGCACCGGCCGGACGGTGCTGAACAACAAGGGCCTGCCGGTCAAGCAGTACGAGCCGTTCTTCAGCCCGACCTCGGCGTACGAGGACGAGGACGCTGTGGTCGCCGCCGGGGTGACCCCGATCCTGGCGTACGATCCGGCGGGACGGAACACCGAGGTGACGCTGCCCGACGGCCACGTCCAGCGGTGGACGTACACGCCGTGGCAGGTCTCGGCGTACGACGAGCACGACACCGATCCGACGAGCCCGTTCCACGACACGCCGACCACCACGCAGCTCGACGCGCAGGGCCGGGTGTACCGGTCGACGGAGACCCCCGACGGCGTGACCGGACACGTGACACACCTGACGCTCGACGTGCAGGGCGACGTGCTGCAGGTCACCGACGCCCGCGGCAACCCCACCCAGGTGCAGACGTTCGACCTCATCGGACGCCCGGTGTTCACCGGTGCGGCAGACGAGGGCTACGACGGGGGGAGCGGGCGCGGCGAGACCCGCGTGCTCTACGATGTGGCCGGGCAACCGCTGCAGACGTGGCGCAGCGGGAACCTGTCGCTGCGCACGGCGTACGATCCGCTGCGTCGCCCGGTCGGGACGTACGCCGACGACGGCGCCGGCGAGCGCCGCCTGACCCGCACCGTGTACGGCGACGCGCCGCCGGAGCCGCCGCCGTTCGCTCGGGGCCGCCCGGTGCAGGTCGACGACCCCGCCGGTCGCGTCACCCTCGGGTACGACTTCCGCGGGCGCACCGTCGCCCAGACGCGCCAGGTGCTTGCCGACATCACCGTCGACGCCGACTGGGACGCGGACCCAGCGCTCGACCCCGAGCGGTTCACCGTCGCCACGAGCTACGACGCACTCGACCGGGTCACGTCCGAGGTCGCGCCCGACGGCTCCATCACGACCCGCGCCTACGACGAAGGCGGTCGGCTCGTCACCGTGGCCGTCGCCCTGCGCGGCACAGCACCCGCCACCTCGTTCGTGGACCACATCGCGTACGACGCCCGCGGACAGCGCCTGTCCATCGCGTACGGCAACGGCACCTCGACCACGTACGCCTACGATCCACACCGGTTCTGGCTCACGCGCCTGCACACGGTGCGCGGCGCGACCGCGCTGCAGGACCTCCGGTACACGCTGGACGCGGCCGGCAACCTCGTGGAGATCCGGGACGACGCGCAGCAGACCGAGTTCTTCGCGAACGCCCAGGTCACGCCGACGCGGACGTTCGCGTACGACGCGCGGTACCGGCTCGTCCAGGCCACGGGGCGCGAGAAGGTGGACCAGCGTCAGACGACGGCGTTCTACGCCGACTACGCTGGTGCTGTGGGCACGATCCCCGACCCGAGCGACCCGGCGCTGCGGCAGTACACCCAGTCGTACCGATACGACGCGGTCGGCAACCTGCTCGAGATGAAGCACCAGCAGGGCCTAGGCGGGTCGGTGGTGTGGCGGCGGGGGTACGCGTACGAGCCCGGCAACAACCAGCTGGTGAGCACGAGCGCGCCGGGCGACGATCCTGATGATCCGGCAACCCACACGGATCGGTACCCGTACAACGAGCGCGGGGCGATGACCGCGATGCCGCACCTGCCGGCGCTGGTGCGGGATCCACAGGACCAGATCCGGCGCGCCGACCTCGACCTCGGTGGGAGCGTCGCGTGGTACGCGTACGACGCCGCCGGACAGCGGGTCCGCAAGCGGGTGGACAAAGGCGGGGTTCAGGAGGAGCGGATCTACGTCGGCGGGTACGAGGTGTGGCGGAAGCGCACCGGGTCGGGTCTGCAGGAGGAGCGGCAGACGCTGCACGTGATGGACGACCAGCGGCGGATCGCGCTGGTCGAGACGCTCACGGTCACGGGCGGCGCGGCGATGGGGAGTCCGACGCCGCGCCAGCGGTTCCAGCTGGGCGACCACCTCGGGACGGCGACGCTCGAGGTCGACGAGGTCGGGGCGGTCATCAGCTACGAGGAGTACCACCCGTTCGGCACGACGGCGTGGTACGCGGAAACGGCTGGAATCCAGGTCTCCGCCAAGCGCTACCGCTACACGGGCATGGAGAAGGACGAAGAGACCGGGCTGCACTACCACGATGCCCGGTTCTATATGCCCTGGCTTGGTAGGTGGGAACAACCAGATCCTATCGGGCTGAAAGGAGGCATCAACAGGTTCGCGTACTGTCGTGGAAACCCGGTCGGGAGAAGTGATTCGACTGGAACGAATGACACCGAGCTCTACAACCTGTACCGGGGGTCCGACGCCGACGAGATCGGACAGATCGCACGGGACGCAGGATCTAGCGATGTCGGTGAGCTGTACGACGAGTTGAACGCCACCGCCGTGGATGGCGTGGGTCGGGTTCAGATCGGCGATCGCAACATCGAGATCGGGTTGCAGGAGCCGCGGCAAGGATCATCGTACTCCAGTTTCACGGCGGCGTTGGGGATCGACTACGCCATCGGGGCGGCCGTCCAGTACAGCTTCGAGCACAACCCCGCACTTCAGTTCGGAGCTGCCGTCGCCGGGGCGCAGTTCCGGTTCTACAGCAACAACATCCCTGGCTTCACCATAGGTGCGGAGGCCGTCGTCGGGGGACTTCAGAGCGAACCCGTTCAGCAGACGCTCGGTACCCTGGGCGACGCCGCTATGCTGTCGATGTTCACCGGGATGATCCGGTACGGGACCTCGAAGCCAGCGGGGCTTCTCACCGACTCCCGGGCGGGGCAGAAGTTGCTCACCGACTCCAGGGCTGGTCGGCTGAGCCTCGCCGCCGAAGGCGGTGAGGTCGCGGTTGTGGAAGAGGCAGGGGCCCTCTCGGAATCGAGGGCCGTGAACCCATACTCCGTGAATCGGACTCATTCCATCGGAGGTAATACCAGTTCTAAACAGGTGTCGCAAATGGCGGAAGCGATGCGAACGGGTGGTTGGCAAGGTCCCCCAATCGACGTCGCCGTTCATGACGGTCAGATGTACGTCCTCGACGGACATCATCGTCTCGCCGCCTCGAAGATGGCCGAACTCAAGCAGGTTCCTGTTCGGACTATCAACGATATCGCGGCTCACCCCTCCGGATGGTCATCCATCGACGATGTTCTTCGAGATGCCGCTCGGATTGAGCCTAACAATCTGCGGGTGAAGGGGAAGAGGCTCCCATATTGACCGTGAGGTTCTCGGTGTCGGATCTAGCAGAGGTTCTTCCTCAGTTCAGGCAGCGGATCGTTGCCGCAATGGCCCGCATGCAGGCGCACTATGCGGTAACCGATATTCTGGATGGCCTTCGACAGAGGAAGGTCCCTCGGACAGGACGCCTGCCGGACGGCCTGGAGTTCCAGTTCCACGGGTCGGGATGCAGGATGTGGGATGCCGCGGGCTGGGTCGACTTCGACTTCCTGCCCGACCATCAGGTCGGCTTCGATGCGTGGAAGCTCTACTGGTTCATCGACGAGAACGGCCTCATTGATCCGGTGCCGACTCGCGACAAGCTCGAAGAGATGTTGGTCCGTGCCGCTGGAACTGATCTTGTCCCAGCCGATGATGGCACGGGGAGATACCGTTTCGCCCAGCCCCTCTGAACGCTGGGCAAGACGTCCCTACTTCGCGGCCGCTGGAGCTCCGGCCACCGCGACCGCACCGCTCGACGCTGTTCGTCGCCGCCCCGAAGACGCGCGATCTTCGTCAACGCCTGCGCTGTTACCTTCGCCGGCAGGCGATCTGCCGGCACGTCGATCGCCGCCACGATGTCCGGCGCGAGCTGCAGCAGGTCGAGCAGCTGTCCCACTCGCTGCGGGCTCAGCGCTACCGCCCGCCCGATCGACGCCACCGAGCCGTGCTCGCCCGAGTCGAGCATCGCCTGGTAGCGGCGGGCGCTCGAGATCATGTTGGA
>JBEBJW010000250.1:0-7913 GCA_040079715.1 Myxococcota bacterium
ACCTCGGCGAGCGCCGCGTCTACGCCGCCAAGCTCGCCGCCGCCCTGCGCCCCGGCGGCCGCCTCGTCGTCGTCGACTTCGATCGCGACGCGCGCCGCGGCCCGCCGCCCGAGCATCGCATCGCCCCCGACGCGCTCATCGCGGAGCTGCGCCAGGCCGGCCTCGGTCTCGCCGCTCTCGACCCGCAGCCGCGCCCTGGCGAGGCGGACGAGGTGGAACATCGACGTCCGGAGCCGCTCGGCACAGAACGCCTCGGCGAGCGCGAACAACTCGTCCGCCCGCTCGACGAGGCCCACCTGCGCGGCCGTCCGCCCGCCCACCCACCAGAAGTCCCCGTCGACCGCGAGGTCCATCGCCCGTGCCGCACAGTCCATCGCCTCCGGCCATCGACCGTCGCGATCCGCCCGGAGGGCCAGCTCGGCCCAGGCCCGCGCCTCCCGCGTCGCGCTCCCGGCGCGGCGGGCGAGGACGATCGCCTTGTGCTGGAGCTCGTCGTGGCGATGCTCGTCGAGGGACGCGAGCTCCGACAGGTACTTCGACCGGAGGCCGTCGGGTAGGCCGTCCAGCTCGACCTCCTCGAGCTCGGCCCACGCGCGGGACGCGTCTCCCCAGTTGCGCTCGGCCAGGCCGAGCCGGATCGACGCCACCTGCCACGGCGCCGTCGCCACGGCGAGCGCCCGCTCGAGCGCCTCCATTCGGTGTTCCCACACCGAGAACAGGTCCGCCGCGACGTGCTCGACGGTGAACCGGACCGACGCGCTCGACGGCACGACCCGCAGGGCGTGCACCAGGGCGTACGCCGGCTGGCTCGAGCCACCCTCGAGGTAGCCGATCAGCCGCGCCACGCCGCACCGCCCGACGACCTCGGCGTCCCTGCCCCGTCCGATCGCTGCGTCGAGGTCGGCGACCCCCGCGAAGATCGCAGCCCGGTCGATCGCGTCCTCCGGCATCCCGTAGAAGTACGGGACGTCGCCGAGCCGGGCGAACCATCGATCGTGCCGCTCGTACGCGGCCGCGTCCACCGGCAACGCCTCGCGGCACGCCTCGCGCACCACCGCGAACAGCTGGTATCGATCGCCGACCACTCGCAGGAGCCCCTGCTCGGCCAGCGCGCGGAGCGGGGCCACGGCGGACGGGGCCGGCAGCTCGAGGACCGCGGCGGCGTCCTCCAGCGTGAACGACCCCTCGAACGTGCTCAGCGCGTCGAGCGCCCCTCGATCCACCGCCCCCAGACGATCGAACGACCGCGCGACCACCTGCCGCAGCGCGCCGTCGGCCGACAGCAGCTCGAGCGGCGTCCGGGCGAGCAGCTCGCGGAGGCGGGCCAGGCCGAGCACCGCCACGTTGGCCGCCGCGAGCTCGAGCGCCAGCGGCAACGCGTCCACGCTGGCGGCGATCCCGGCGATCGCCGCGTCGTCGTCGAGCACGGCCAGGGGGTCGACTCGGCGGGCCCGATCTCGGAACAGCGCTGCCGCCTGCGCCTCGGCCAACGGCCCGAGCGGGACCCGCTGCTCGCCGGGGACCCCGAGCGGCCGCCGGCTGGTGACCACGATCCGGAGCGCGGGCGCCTCCCGCAACCACTCGATCACCCGGGGTCGAACGAGGTCGTCCACCGCCTCGCACTCGTCGAGGATCAGGACCAGCGGCCCCTGGTCGGCGAGCGCCGCCCCGACGGCCTCCGCTTCGCACGGTGTGTCTCGGACCCCGAGCGACACGTCGTGGTCGATCCGGTCGGCGCGCGTGGCCGATCCGAGGGCGACGAACGCGAACCGTCCCGTGCGTCGGCCGCGGACGAACTCCCGCACCAGTCGGGTCTTGCCCGCGCCGGCCGGCCCGACGACGGTCACGCACCGGTCGCGGTCCAGCGCGGACGTCAACGCGTCGAGCTCGACCTCCCGACCCACGAAGGTGCTGGTCAGATCGACTACGTCTGCGTCGCGCTCCGGCGCCCGCATCGTCCACCCGGTCCCCCGCACTGTGAGGATGAGCCGCGGATCATCCGGGTGTTCCTCGATCTTCTGCCGGAGGCGTCGGATGCAGACCGGGACCGCCTCCGACAGGACACCCGCCGCGAAGCCCCACACCTCGCGCTCGAGCTCCTCCCGGGTGACCGTCTGGCCGAGCCGCTCGAGCAGGTACCGCAGGGCGTCGACCTCGCGGGCCGTGAGGTCGTCCGCGCGCTCTCCGCGGACCACCCGGGCCGCGGCGAGGTCGATGTCCAGCGCGCCCAGGATCCACCGTGACATCCGACGCGCATAACCCCGCCGTTCGACACCGTTCGACGGCGTTCGACGGTCGGTGGCGGGTCGCCGGGTACGTGCCCTGCATCCCGGCCGTCGCCGGGTGTGGAGGAGGGTTCGATGCTTCAGACGTTCGTGAGGGCCTCGATCGGGATCGCGTTCGCGGGATGGCTCGCCGGGTGCGGCGCGTCCGCCGAGGAGTGCTTCGACCTCGGAGCGCTCGACTGCGCAGACGATCTCGGCTCCGAGCCGTTCGGATCCGCGAAGTGCCAGGCCAGCTACCTGCTCGGCTACGCCGCGAGCTGCACCACCACCACGTCCACGTCCGATTCGGACCCCGTGACGTCGGGTTCCAGCAGCTCGAGCGGCTCCGACAGCGGGTACTGACCGCTCAGCCGGACTCGCCGAGCTGGACCGCGACCGGGACCCCGCCGCGCACCACGTCGAGCTGAGCCGACGATCCGCCGGCGAGGGCGTCGCGGATGTCGGCCGGGGCCCGGACCGGCACCCCGTCGACGCTCCGGACCACGTCGCCGACCGCGATCCCGGCCTTCTCGGCCCGCGACCGCGGTCGGACCGCGACCACCTCCCCGCCCGCACCCGGGGCCGGTCGGAGCGTCATCCCGCCGATCACCACCGGCTGCTCGGCCCAGTCGGCGAGGGCCACGTCCACGACCCGGAGCTGGCCGTCGCGCAGCAGCCGGACGGTGACGCGCGCCCCGCCCTCGTACCGGTCGAGCGCCGCGTCGAGGTCGGACGTCGCCCGGACCGCGTCGCCGCCGAACGCCGACAGACGGTCGCCCGGGCGGATCCCGGCGCGATCTCCGGGAGACGACGGGATCACCCCGGTCACGACGACGCTCTCGCCCTCCTGGCCGACCTGGACCCCGAGGAACGCCCGGCTGACCCGCCGACCCGCCCGGAGCGCCGGCAACCCGGCGACCAGCGCCTCGACCGGGACCGCGAACGCGATCGCCTGGCCCTGGGCGTGGGTCCCGGACAGCACGCCGATCACGCGCCCGACGGTGTCGAACACCGGCCCGCCGCTGTTGCCGGGGTTCAGCGGCATCGACAGCTGGAGGAAGTCGACCGTGACCGCCTCGGACGCGAGCCGCCGGCCCCGCCCGCCGACCACCCCGACCGCGAGCGAGTGCGACAGGCCGTACGGGTTTCCGATCGCGATCACCGTGTCGCCGACGCGCACCCGGTCCGAGCCGCCGAGCGCGACCGGGCTGAACCCCGCGCCGGGGACCTCGAGCAGCGCGAGATCGGTCCGGGCGTCCGTGCCGACGACCGCGGCCGGGAGCGTGCGACCGTCGATGTCGCGCACCCACACCTGGTCGGCCGGCCCGGTCACGAGGTGCCCCGCGGTCACGACCTGATCGGCCGACACCGCGAACCCGCTGCCCACCCGGGTCGACGGCCCCTCGACCGACACGTTGACCACCCCGGCGGCGACCTGATCGAACACCGCCGCGTAGGTCGGCCACCCGGGCCGCGGCGCGGTCGATCGCCCGAGCGCGAACCCGGCCGCGGACGCCACCACCGCCGCGACGAGCCCGATGACCGCGGCGGAGATCCGCGGGGTGGCGATCGGGGGTCGGTCCGGGCGGTCCATCCGTCCCTCTCTAGCCCGGTGCCCCCCACGGGTTACGCCTTCGGTGGATGCAGCTCCCAGCGCCGTTCGGGAAGTACGAGCTCCTGGAGCGGATCGCCACCGGAGGGATGGCGGAGGTCTACCTCGCCCGCAGCTTCGGGGTCGCCGGGTTCGAGAAGCGGCTGGTGATCAAGAAACTCCGCCCGGAGCTCGCCGAGGATCCGCGGTTCGTCTCGATGTTCATCGCCGAGGCGAAGATCGGGGTCCACCTGAACCACCCGAACATCGTCCAGGTGTACGAGCTCGGGAAGGTGATCAACGCGCACTACATCGCGATGGAGCACCTCCACGGCAAGGACCTGACCCGCGTGGTCAAGGTGCTCAAGGCCCGCGACGCGCCGATCCCGCTGAAGCTCGGGGTGGCGATGATGGCCGAGGTCTGCCGCGGACTCGCCTACGCCCACGGTCGAACCGACGCGGACGGGCGACCGCTCGGGCTGGTCCACCGGGACGTGTCGCCGCACAACGTGGTGGTCACGTTCACCGGCGAGGTCAAGCTGGTCGACTTCGGGATCGCGCGCCTCGTCGCGACCCACACCGCCGCGTCGGACGCCGGGCGCAAACCCGGCCCCGGCGGCGGCAAGTACGCGTACATGAGCCCCGAGCAGGCCGAGGGCGGGGCGGTCGATCACCGGTCGGACCTGTTCTCGGCCGGGATCGTGCTGTGGGAGCTGGTGTGCGGCCAGCGCCTGTACCAGGACCGCGACCCGTCCGAGAAGCTCCGGCGGGTCCGCGAGGCGGTGATCCCGCACCCGTCGACGGTCGGGGTCGAGGTCGACGACGGCCTGTGGGCGATCCTCCGCCGGGCCCTCGCGCGCGACCCGAACGACCGGTACCCCGCGGCGTCGATCTTCGAGGAGGACCTGCGCGCCTGGCTGTTCGAGCGGCGCCACCGCGTCGGGCGGGCCGAGATCGCGTCGTTCGTCCGCGACGGGTTCCCGGAGGACGCGGACCGCCCGGCGGACGATCTCCGGCTGAAGCAGCTCGTCGCCGACGTGGACCGCCTCGACGCCGGCGATCGGACCGACGCGAGCGACTCCGGCGTCTCGGGGCGCACCCCCCTCCCCGGCCGGCTGCGATCCCCGGTCGGCGAGCGGCGCCCGGTGGTGGTCGTGATGGTCGACGTGGACGGCCTGACCGAGCTGTCGGCCCGGGTCGAGCCCGAGACGCTGGTCCGGCGCAAGTATCAGCTCCTGCGGTGGGCCCGCCGGATCGTCGATCGGCACAGCGGGATGATCCACCGCGCGGTCGACGACCACATCACGATCCTGTTCGGCGTCCCCCGCACCCGCACCGACGACCTCGCCCACGCGCTCGAGTGCGCGCTCGAGCTCCACCGGAACGTCGGGTTGCTCCGCAAGAAGGGCATGACGGTCGAGCTCGCGATCGGGGTCCACACCGGCGAGGTCACGGTCAGCCAGGTCGGCAAGCGCCTGCGGTACGTCGCGCGGGGAGACACCACCCGCCTCGCGCGGCGGCTGTCGGCGGTGGCGGACCACGGGCAGGTCCTGGTGTCGGAGCGGGTGCTGAACGTGGTCGAGGGCTGGTTCCGGGTCCGCCACGGTCCGGCGATCACCTGCCGCGGAGGCAAGACCGACCTCCCGTCGTACCTGGTCGAGGGGCGGGCCCACGGGCTGCGCGGCGGGCACTCCGGCGGGTGGCTCCGGCGCGGCGACGAGCTCGACGTGCTCCGGACCGCGCTCGTCGCGCTGGCCTCCGGTCGGGGGAGCGCGCTCGCGCTGGTCGGGGCGATCGGCGCCGGAAAATCGCGCCTGATCCGGGAGATCCGCGACCTCGCCGCCCGGCGGTCGACGGTGTTCGTCGGGGTCCGGGTGACCGCGCTCGGGACCGAGCGGCCGCTCGAGGCGCTCCGCGATCTCGTGGCGAGCGTGCTCGGGCGCGACCCGGAGGCGCCGGTCGACGAGCTGGTCGCGGCGGCGGACCGGCTCCAGCAGCTCGGGTTGACCCCGCGGGACATGGCGGCGGTGGCGGCCCTGCTCGGGGCCAAGGCGACCCACGCGCCGGACCGGAGCGAGACCTGGGCCGCGGTGGCGCGGATCCTGCGCGGGTTGGCGGTGGATCGACCGGCGATCGTGGCGTTCGACGACGCCCACCACCTGCCAGCGGCGTGGATGCCGGACCTGGTCCACCTGGTGAAGTCGCTCGCCGACGCGCCGGTGCTGTTCCTGCTCGGGGTGCGCGAGCCGCTCCCGGCGCTGCTCGACGACGCGGTGCGGGTCGTCCCGCTCAAGCCGTTCTCCCCCGAGGTCCAGGCGCGGTTCGTCGAGACCCGGCTCGACGTGTCGGCGGTCGATCCGGCGCTCCGGGCGCTGCTCGACCGGACCTGCGAGGGCAACGCGCTGTACCTCGAGGAGATGCTGAAGTACCTGCTCGACGCCCACCGGATCTCGACCGAGGCCGACACCGCGGTGCTGACCGGGGAGGGCGAGGCGGGGCTGCCCCACACGCTCCAGGCGCTGATCACCGCCCGGATCGACGCGCTCGACCCCGCCACCCGCGGGATGCTCCAGCTCGCGGCGGTCGCGGGCGAGGCGTTCGGCGAGGCGCTGATCGCCGAGGCGGC
Organism: Myxococcota bacterium; assembly: GCA_040079715.1. GTDB lineage: Bacteria > Myxococcota_A > UBA796 > UBA796 > JACKER01. The sequence goes on from JBEBJW010000250.1 coordinate 6,482, forward strand.
CGGGGTCGCGGACCCGGCGCCGATGCTGCTCGAGCTGGTGGCGCACGGGTTGTTGGCCCGAGAGCTCGGCAACCCCGAGGGGTGGTCGTTCGCGAGCGCCCTGGTCCGCGAGGCGGCGCTCCGGGGCACGCTCGGGGTCCAGCGGCGCGACTACCACCGACTGATCGCCGCCGCGATCGAGAAGGTGTACGCCGGGCGCCTCGACCAGCACCTCGAGGCGCTGATCGGGCACTGCGCGGAGGGCGGGCGCCTGGTCGACGCCGCCCGGTACGCCCACCAGGTCGGCCAGCGGTACGAGCGCGAGCAGTTCCTCGAGCAGGCGCGGGACTGCTACCGGAACGGGCTCGAGCAGCTCGCCCGGGCCGACAAGAACCCGGACGAGTGGGACGCGCGGATCCAGGGCGAGGCGATGCTGAACCTCCGCCTCGGCGCGGTGATGTCGCTGCTCGGCGACCTGGCGGAGGGCCACAAGCGGCTGATCGTCGCGTTGGACGTGGCGAGCGACGCCGGGCTGCCGTGGATCGAGGCCCAGGCGCACGTCGCGCTCGGCCGGAGCTACCTGCAGACCGGCCGGGCGGACCTCGCGAACGCCCACCTGACCCAGGCCCGCGAGGCGCTCCGGGCCGATCCGGACCCGCTGATCGAGCGGGAGGCGGTCGAAGCGAGCGCGATGCTGGCCTACGATCAGGGCCGGAACGAGCAGGCCGAGACGTTGTGGCAACGCGCGCTGGCGCTGGCGGAGGGCGACCCTGCGGCCCAGGCGCGGTGCGAGATCGGCCTCGCCAACCGATACCTCCGGTCCGGCGAGCACGATCGGGCCCGCCAGCTGCTCGAGCGGGCGCTCGGGACCGTCCGGGGCAGCGGGGACCGGATCCTCGAGGGCCGGGTGCTGAACAACATCGGCCTCGTCCACTCGTGGGCCGGTCGGCACCACCTGGCGCTCCAGTACTACCGGGCGTCGCTCGAGCTGCGGGAGGGCCTCGGGTACACCCGCGGGGTGATCGTCAACCACCACAACATCGGCGACGTGCACTTCCACAGCGGCGACTCGGCCAAGGCGTGGGTCTCGTTCCACCGGAGCCGGGAGCTGGCCGAGGAGATCGGCTGGGACCGCGGCGTCGCGCTGAACGACGTGTACCTCGCGTACCTCGGGGCGCAGCACGGCCGGGCCGACGTCGACGCGATCCTCGCCGCGACCGAGCGGGCCCGCGGGTACGGCGCGGTCGAGACGGTGGCGACCGGGCTGTGGCTGGCCGGGCGGTGGCTGCTCGAGAGCGGGCGGCCCGACGAGGCCGAGCAGAAGCTGATCGAAGCGCTGGTCGAGGCGCGAAAGTTCGAGCTCCAGCCGATGATCGAGGCGCTGGAGGACACGCTGCGCGAGATTCAGCGGGGACGCGTCCCAGCCTAGCTGGGTAGGACCGGGGGGACGCGA
>JBEBJW010000251.1:0-7907 GCA_040079715.1 Myxococcota bacterium
CCTGGATCGCGGCGAACACGTACTTGCCGACGGGGGGAACCGGTCCGGCGGACCAGAACCCCTCGATCGCCGCGGCCACCAGCAGCATCAGGGTCATCCCGAGCACCAGCCGGTACAGCGACGGACCCGCCGCCTTCAGCGATCCGACCCGGGTGAGGCCCCCGGTCGCGATCAGCGCCCACCCCATCCGCAGGCCCGCCGCGCCCGACACGCAGACCGCGGTGAGCTCCCACGGGCCGTGGCCGCACGCGAACGTCAGCAGCGTGTCGCCGAGCCCGACCGAGCCGAGGTACCCCATCACGGTGCCGATCACGAGGCCGTTGTACACCAGGTAGAACATCGAGCCGAGGCCGAACAGCACCCCGGTGGCGAACGCGCGGAACGCGATGCCGACGTTGTTCATCACGTAGAACCCCGCCATCGACGCGTCGCCGCCGAACCCGCGGGTCATGTCGCCGCTGTACGCCTGCTCCATCGACTCGAGCTGGGACTGCGGGATGACGTTCGCGGCGAACTCCGGGCTGGCGAACGCCCCGACCGCTCCGAGCGCGAACGGGCCCCAGAACAGCACCGACGCGAGGACGAAGAACGCGAGCTGGCGCCGGAGCTCGCGGGGGAACTCGGTGATCGCGTCGCGGAGGATCGAGCCGCCGAGGCCGCCGAACCGAACGCTGTACAGGCGATTGTGGGCGCGCCCGGCGAGATCGTCGAGGTACGACTGGACATCCGCCGGGATCCCCATCGAGCGCGCGGTCGCGAGGTCGGCGCACACCGCACGGTACCCGGACGCGAGATCGGCCCACTCGGCGCCGGACTTCGGGCCGGCCAGCACGAGGTGCTCGACCCGGCTCCACCGGGCCCGCCTCCGGCCGACGAACGCCTCCCGATCGATCACGGCGCCTTCCCGATCGCGGGCTCGCGGTCCTTGCCGGTGACCCGCGCGTAGGCGAGGGTCAGCACCCGCTCGGCGGTCGGCGCCTCGATCCCGGTCCGCTCGACCAGCGCGGGGGCGAAGTGGTTCGCGAGCTCCTCGGCCCGCTCGTCCGACAGCGACCGCCGTCGGCGGAGGAACGACTCGATCACCTCGATCTCCTCCGGGCGCAGGTCGATCCGCGCCGGGAGGGCCTGGCGCTCCTCCTCCGACACCGGCGGATCGATCCGCACCCCGTCGAGCATCGACGACTTGTCCTCGGCGATCACCACCGTGCCCGCGACGAGATCCCCGAGGCGCCGCAACCGGGGGTCGAACGCCATCACCGCCGCCGCCACCGCGTAGCCGAACGGCAGGAAGTCCGCGGCGCGCACCAGGTTCCGGAGCAGGAAGTCGCGGAACTGGGCGGGCGCGCCGTCGACCTTCACGACCCGCAGCTCGAGCGCGGCCTTTCCGGGCGTCCGCCCGTGCGTCAGCGTCTCGAACACCGCGCCGTACAGCCACTGGACCGCGAACACGCCCACCAGCGCGACGCCGGTGCCGATCTCGCCGAGGGTCGGCACGGTCGTGAACAGCGCCGCGAACAGGCCGAGCGCGATCATCGCCGCGAGCTGGACCGCGAGGTCGATCGCCAGCGCGGCGACCCGCTGCCCGGGCCCTGCGAGGCGGTACCGGAACGACACCCGCTCGGGGGTCTCGACCGTCGCCGTGGTGTCGATCCGCTCCACCCGCTCCACCCGCTCCCGACCTCGCCCGCGTCGCCGATTCCCCACGCGGGTCGCCGAGGTCTGTAACCGCATTCCCGACCGCGGCGGCCGGGGTCCGCCAGTGGTACCATGCGGTCCTCGTTTTGTTTCTCACTCGGGATCTACATGCCCCGTTGTTCGCGTTTCGTGGCCGGTTCGGGACTGCTCGTCGCCGCGTCGGCCCTCGCTGGGTCGGTCGTGCACACCGTCACCGCCGACTGGACCAAGGCCGGGTTCGGTCAGACCAACATCGACACGAACGGCAACAACCTCGATCTCACCGCGGTCGACACGGTGATCGACGACTGGTACCGCGCCCCGTGGGACGACGTGTCGTTCGAGGGCGAGGCCCAGAAGGACAACGGCACGCTGTTCGCCGAGGGCGATCGGTGCCTGCGCGACGCCGACAACGGCGCGATCAACGGGCCGACCGCGATCCTCAACGGGCACCAGTTCCGGACCGGCACCGACACCACGAACATCTCCGGCACGAACTACGTCTCGTCGATCACCACCGGCGATCTCGTCCCGCTGCCGGTCGACCTCGGGTTCGTCGACTCGATCCGATTCCTGACCGGCGGGGCGCGGATCGCGTCCAACAGCTACTCGGTGCGGTTCCACTACTCGGACGCCACGGTCACGACGGTGACGGTGCCGATCGCGATCGACACGGTCACCGGCGCCGCGCGCGAAGACGCCGGCACGAACTACTCGATCGACGACATCTCGGTCGTCCACAACGCGAACGCGCTGTGGGACGCGAACGCCGCCGGCGGCTCGGACTGCGCGGGCGGCGGCGGCGACGACGTGATCGTCGACAACCCGTTCCCGGCGAAGACGGTCACCGACCTCGAGTTCGCCTACAGCGCGTTCGGCAGCCCGACCGCCGGCACCGGCTGGCTCGGCGGCCCGCTCGCGCTGTCCGTGATCACCGACGAGATCGACTACGGGCTCACCTGGGACTACCGCGGCGAGTACCTGTCGCCGCTGTCCACCTCGACCGCGGTGACCGCCGGCGCGCACGCGCTGTGGTACGAGCTCCAGTGGTCCGCCAGCATCCCGAGCGGGTCGGAGATCCTGGTCCACGTCGCGTGCGGCGACGACACGAACCCGGCGAACAGCACGCTCGATCCGGCGGAGCTGTCGGCCGAGCGGACGTTCGCGCTGTCCGGACTCGTGTCGCCGTTCACGGTCACCCCGGCGTGCGTCGGGCGGTTCCTGCGGTACCGGGTCGAGATCGTCGACGAGTTCGCCGACGCGCCGCGGCTCGACAGCATCACGTTCGTGTTCGACCCCGACGCCGACCTCGACGGGTTCGGCAACGACGGCAACGCCACCGCCGACGACTGCAACGACGCCTCGGCCACGGTGAACCCGAGCGCCACCGAGGTCACCGGCAACGGGATCGACGAGAACTGCGACACCGACGAGACCTGCTTCGACGACGGCGACAACGACAACAGCCGCCACCCGACCAACACCCGGAACTCGGCCGACACCGACTGCGCCGACGCGAACGAGGGTCTGGTCACCGATCCGATCGACTGCAACGACGCCGACCCGACCCGGTTCGTCGGCGCGACCGAGACGGTCGGGGACGGGATCGACCAGAACTGCGACGGGCACGACGCCTGCTTCCGGGACCTCGACCGCGACGGGCACGGCACCTCGACCACCGTGACCGCGATCGGCGCGACCTGCTCGGCGTCGAGCCAGGAGGCGACGGTCAGCGACGACTGCGACGACGGGAACGCCGCCCGATTCCCCGGCAACACCGAGACGGTCGGGGACAACGTCGACGGCAACTGCAACGACCAGGAGGTCTGCTTCGTCGACGGCGACCACGACGGCGCCCGCGACGCCGTGCTCACCCTGAACACGTCGGCCGGCGACCACAACTGCACCCAGACCGGCGAGGGCGAGGCCGCCGACCCGATCGACTGCGACGACTCCGACGTGAACGTGTTCCCGGCCCACGCCGAGGTCACCGGCAACAACAAGGACGATGACTGCAGCGGGACCGCGAGCTGCTTCACCGACGCCGACAACGACGGCGCCCGGCTGACCACCAGCTTCGTCACCAACCCGGGCGACACCGACTGCAACGACGCGTTCGAGGGCGAGACCGCCGACACCATCGACTGCAACGACGCAGACGCCGGGGTCAAGCCGGGGATCGCCGAGGTCACCGGCAACGGCCGCGACGACAACTGCGACGCGGTCGAGGACTGCTTCGTCGACGCCGACAACGACGGCGCCCGCACCGGCACGGTCGACGTCGGCGGGACGAACAACGATCCCGACTGCAACGACCCGAACGAGGGGCTGGCGAGCGACGCGATCGACTGCAACGACGGCAACGGCGCGATCAACCCGGCCGCGCTCGAGCTCACCGGCGACAACGTCGACCAGAACTGCGACACCCGCGAGTCGTGCTTCACCGACGGTGACAACGACGGCGCCCGCCTCACGAGCGCGGTCCTCCCCGGGGTCGGTGACACGAACTGCACCGGGGCCAACGAGGGCGTGACCGCGGACCCGATCGACTGCAACGACGGGAACGCGGCGATCAAGCCCGGCGTCGCTGAGATCACCGGCGACGGCATCGATCAGAACTGCGACGTCGCCGAGACCTGCTGGGACGACAACGACAACGACAACGATCGCAGCGGCACGATCACCCGCGCGAGCGTCGACAGCGACTGCGCCGACAACAACGAGGCGCTGACCGGCGCGACCGTCGACTGCGACGACAACGACGGCCAGCGGTTCAGCACCAACATCGAGACCGTCGGCAACGAGAAGGACAACGACTGCAACGGGCAGGAGCTGTGCAACGCCGACAACGACAACGACAACGCGAAGCACCCGACCAACACCGTCGTGTCGGCCGACCAGGACTGCCAGGACGCGAGCGAGCAGGTGTCCGGCGCGAACGTCGACTGTGACGACAACGACGCCACTGCGTTCCCCGGCAACACCGAGACCACCGGCAACGGCAACGACAACGACTGCATCAACGGCGAGATCTGCTTCCTCGACAACGACGACGACGGGTTCCGGTCGACCGCGACCCTCGCGTCGGTCGACGAGGACTGCACCGACGCCCGGGAGGGCCTCGCCGCCGACGGGATCGACTGCGACGACAACCGGTCGGCGACCCACCCGGGTGCCGTCGACACGTGCGGCAACGGGATCGACGACAACTGCAACAGCGTCGGCGACAACGGGTTCCCGAACTTCCTCGACGACGACGGCGACGGCCTGCTGTTCGCGGTCGAGACGTCGATCTCCACCAGCGACTGCGACGACGACACCGACGGCGACACCGTCACCGACGACGACGAGCACCTGCTCGCCCACACCTCCCCGACCGACGCCGACAGCGACGACGACCTGCGCGACGACGCGATCGAGATCGGCGGCAACCCGGCGGCCCCGCTGAACACCGACGGCGACGGCCTGATCGACGCGCTCGACCCGGACGACGACAACGACGGGGTGACCTCGGCCCAGGAGTTCGGTGACCCGGACGGGGGCGACGGCGACGGCGTCCCGAACTGGTTCGACGACGACTCCGACGGCGACAACTGGGGCGACGACTACGAGTTCACCCACCTCCACGCCGGCCTCGACGAAGACGGCGACGGCAAGCCGAACTACGTCGACAAGGACAGCGACGCCGACACGCTCCAGGACAAGAACGAGCTCGGCAACGAGACCACGTTCGTCGACTCCGACGGAGACAGCGTCGAGAACCGGCTCGATCTCGACGACGACGGCGACTGCGTCGCGACCGGAGACGAGCTCGGGGACCCGAACCCCGGCCTGCACGACGACTTCGACGGCGACGGCCAGGACAACTACCTCGACACCGACGACGACAACGACGGCGAGGACAGCTGCGCCGAGGACGCCGACGGCGACGGGAACCCCGCCGACGACGACTCCGACGGCGACGGCCAGGACAACTACGTCGACGACGACGACGACGACGACGGCATCCTGACCCAGATCGAGAACGCGCAGCCCGGCGGGCGCGACTTCGACGGCGACGGCCTGGCGAACAACATCGACCCGGACAGCGACGACGACGGGTGGGACGACGCCGACGAGACCAGCTTCGGCGTGCTGGTGTCGAGCGACACCGACGGCAGCCCGGACTTCGTCGACCCCGACAGCGACGGCGACCTCGTCCCCGACGCGCTCGAGGGCAGCTCGGCCGCTCCCCGCGACACCGACGGCGACACCCTCGACGACCGGGTCGACACCGACGACGACGACGACCAGATCCCGACCGCCGAGGAGTGCTCGACGAGCTGCGCCGACAATCAGCCCAGCAACGACGACTTCGACGGCGACACGATCGCCGACTACGTCGACGACGACGACGACAATGACGACGTGCTGACGTTCGACGAGGACGTCGACGGCAACGGCGACCCGCGGAACGACAACACCGACGCGACCTACGCCAACCCGGACACGCGGCTCGACTACCTCGACACCGACGACGACGGCGACGGCCTGCTCACCGCCGACGAGGACCCGAACCTCGACGGCCGGCCCGCGACCGACGACACCGATCGCGACGGCCTCCCCGACTACATGGACGAGGACGACGACGGCGACGCGCTGTTCACCTTCGACGAGACCGAGCTGCACGACGACGGCGCCGGCAGCGACGACCCGCGCGACTACGACTTCGACGGCGACGGTCTGCCGAACTACCTCGACGCCGACGACGACGGCGACCACGTCGACACGATCTGCGAGATCACGTTCGGCGTGTCGTCGCACCTGGTGCCCGACTCCGACGGGGACACGTTCCTCGACGGAGACGAGTGGTACAACTTCATCTACTTGGAGCTGGTGCTCGAGTACGGCCAGCCGATCGACGAGGCCGACTACCTCGACGCGAACTCCGGGCTGACCGGCGACAGCTGCTTCAACCCGTGGGATCGCGACTCGGACGGCGTGCTGAACGTGCGCGACTCGGACGACGACGGCGATGGGCTGTCGTCCGGCGCGGACGAGCTCGGGATCGACCAGGACTGCCTGCCCGGCACCGCGGTCCCCGCTGGCGACGGGATCCCGGACTACCTCGACCGCGACAGCGACAACGACGGGATCCCCGACGGGCTGTCCGGGACCGGGGTCGAGGGCCTGCTCGACGACGACGGCGACCAGATCTTCGACTTCCTCGACTGCGACGACTCCGGCGACGCCGGCGACTCCGACGTGGACGGGATCATCAACGCCGACGAGAACACGCTGTGCGCCGGGCTCACCACCCTGCCCCCGTGCGGGAGCTGCAGCTGTGACCCGGACATCGACGACGACGGCGTGATCGACAGCGTCGAGGTCGGCAGCGACCTGACCTCGCCGAAGGACACGGACGTTGACCTCGTCCCCGACGTGTTCGACCCGGACGACGAGGCCGACGGGCGGAGCTCGAGGGTCGAGAACGGGATGGATGCGTGCGTCGACGTGACCGGCGACGGGGTCGTCGACGTGGAGGGCCGGTACTGCTACGTCGTCGACGGCGGGGGCCCTCCGCCGGACGGCGTCCCGTGCGGCGCACCGGCCGAGGAGTACTGGCGGTTCCGGTGCACCGACGCCAGCGGGGCGCGGGTGTGGTTCGACTACGGCAGCAACGAGCTGTCCGGCCTGCCGAACTCCGACGCCGCGTCGGTCCCGCCGGGCCCGCTGCCGCTCCACCCGGACACGCTGCCGGACTTCCTCGACACCGACGACGACGGCGACGGCACGCCGTCCGCGGACGAGGGGATGGACGACGACGACGGCGACGGTGTCCCGAACGCGCTCCCGACGGCGACGGCGTGATCACCGTCGACGAGCTCGGGTTCGGCACCGACCCGTACGACAACGACTCCGACGACGACACGATCGACGACGGGACCGAGATCGGGCCGGGCGTGATCGGGCCGGACACGGTCGCGTTCGACCACGACGTCGACGGGACGATCGACGCGCTCGATCCGGACGACGAGGACGACTCCGTCCCGACCGCGATCGAGGGGGCGCTCGACCTCGATCGCGACGGGCTGCCGAACTACCTCGACCGCGACTCCGACGGCGACAACGTCGACGACGGGGTCGAGGGCGCGGACCGCGACACCGACTGCGACGGCCTGTGGAACGCGTACGACGCCGACGACACCGACGGCACCTGCGACGGGGCGCCCGGCGACAACACCGGGGTGTAC
>JBEBJW010000252.1:0-7900 GCA_040079715.1 Myxococcota bacterium
CGGCGGACAGAATCTGTCCGTTCCGAGGCCCCCCGGATCCGGGGGATCGCGGTGCGAGAGACGAGCGGAGGACGCGGATGAGGCCGATTCTGCAGTGGGCCGGTGGAAAGTCGAAGTTGGCGGGCCAGATCGCGCAGGCGCTCGGGGGTCCGTGCACCGGGACGTACTACGAGCCGTTCGTGGGCTCGGCCGCCGTGTTCCTCCACCTCAAGGAGCTCGGGTGGGTGCGGCGGGCGGTCCTGTCCGACGCGAACGACAAGCTGTGCGCCGTGCACCGCGCGGTCCGTGACGACGTGGAGGGCGTGCTGAACGCGCTCCGCGCCATGCCGTCCGACGACTGGCGCGACCGGTACTACGAGGTCCGCGCCGACTACAACCGGGGACCATTCGACGACGTGGTCCACGCGGCCCGGTTCATCTGGCTGAACCGCGCCGGATACAACGGGTTGTACCGTGAGAATCGTCGCGGTGAGTTCAATGTTCCGTGCGGCAAGTATGCCGCGCTGAAGATGCCGGACGATGATCACTTCCGGCGGGTCTCGTTCCTCCTGCAGGACACCGAGATCCGCAGCGTCCCGTTCGAGGACGTGCTGTCGGACGCGGGCGAGGGGGACCAGGTGTACTGCGATCCGCCGTACGTCCCGCTGTCGCCCACCGCGTGCTTCACCGGGTACTGCAGCCGGGTGTTCGATCTGGCCGAGCAGAAGCTGCTCGCCCGCTGCGCCCGCCGCGCGGCGTACGCCGGGGCGACGGTCGTCCTGTCGAACCATGATCTGCCGGTGGTCCGCAACGAGCTGTACCCGCCGACCGAGGGGTTCCGGCACGTGGCGAAGCCGCGGGTGGCGCGGGCGATCAGCCGGGGCGCGCGCGGTCGGGTCGACGAGGTGATCGCGGCGATCGGCCCGTGGGCGGCATCGTCGGCGGCATGAGTCACCGGCGCGGGGCGGGGTTAGGGACTGTCTCTCTCCGGAGTGTTCATGCCCCAGCCTCCCGCTCCTCCCGCGCGACCCGCGACCCGCGGCCGCTCGTCCACCGTCGTGTTGCTCGGGATCACCGCGGTCGCGATGCTGGTGTTCGTGGTGACCGTCGGGGTGGTCGGGTGGATGGTGAGCCGATCCGGCGGGACCGTCGCCGAAGATAGCTTCCTGCAGATCCGCCTCGCGGGCGAGATCCCGGACGCCCCGGTCGTGGGCGGGCTGTACCTCGATCCGGACGACGCCCCGCACATCCTGACCGACATCGCGATGGCGATCCGCGAGGCGAAGGACGACGAGCGGATCGCTGGCCTGTACCTCCAGCTCGACCAGCCGGTGGCCGGGTGGGCCGGGGCGCAGGAGCTCCGGGCGGCGATCGCCGACCTGCGGGCGGCCGGCAAGCCGTGCGTCGCGTACGCCGAGGCGTACACCACCGGCTCGTACTACCTCGCGTCGGCCTGCGACCGGGTGGTGCTCGCGCCGAGCGGGATCGGGATGGTGACCGGCCTCGCGGCGAACATCACGTACTACGCGGGCACGTTCGAGAAGATCGGCGTCAAGGCCGAGATGCTCCACGTCGGGGACTTCAAGAGCGCGGTCGAGCCGTACGAGCGGACCGGACCGTCGGAGCCGGCGGCGGAGGCGATGAACACGCTGCTCGACTCGCTGTGGCACCAGTACGTCGCCCAGGTGGCCGAGAGCCGCGGCAAGACGGTGGACGAGGTCCAGGCGTGGATCGACCAGCCGTCGCTGTCCCCGCAGCGGATGCTGGCGCTCGGAATGGTCGACGCCCTCGCGTACCCGGATCAGGTCCGCGCGAACGCCCACCGGGCCGCGGATGCGGAGTGGGTCACGGAGCTGACCGAGCCCGTCACCGACGACGACGACACGATCGACGACCGGTTCACCTCGCTCGACGCGTACCTGAAGGGGCTCGACGCCCCGAGCGGCGGGTCGAAGATCGCGGTGGTGTACGCCGAGGGGCCGATCGTCTCCGGCGAGGTCGAGGGCGGGCTGTTCGGCAGCAGCGCGGGGATCGCCGACCGTACGTTCCGGAAGTGGATGGACGAGATCCGGGAGGACGACACGATCGACGCGGTCGTGCTGCGGGTGAACAGCCCCGGCGGCTCGGGTCTCGCGTCCGACATGATGTGGCGCGACATCGAGCGGGTGAAGGCCGCCGGCAAGCCGGTGGTCGTGTCGATGGGGAACTACGCCGCGAGCGGCGGATACTACATCGCCGCCCCCGCGGACTGGATCGTCGCCGAGCCCGGCACCCTCACCGGGTCGATCGGGGTGTTCGGGGGCAAGATCACGTTCCAGGGCACGTACGAGAAGCTCGGGCTGACCCAGACCACGTTCAAGCGGGGCGCCGAGGCGGATCTGCTGTCGCCGACCGCGCCGTTCGACGACGCCGGACGGGTGGTGTACCAGACGTTCCTCGACGACTTCTACGAGCAGTTCCTGTCGCGGGTCGGCACCGGCCGGGAGCTCGCCCGCGACGACGTGCACGTGATCGCCCAGGGGCGGGTCTGGACCGGCGAGCAGGCGCTGGAGCGCAAGCTGGTCGATCAGCTCGGCGGGCTCGACGACGCGATCGCCAAGGCGGCGGAGCTCGCGTCGGTCACCGACTACGCCGTCGCCCGGTGGCCGGCCCAGAAGTCGTTCGTGGACCTGGTGCTCGAAGACCTCGAGTCGTCGTCGGCGCCGATGTCGGTGTCGATCGACGTCCCGGGCGTGGACGCCGGGGACCTGACGGACCTGTTCGTGCTGGCGCGGATCCTCGACGACGGCGGCGTCGCGGCGGTCCTCCCCGGTCGGCTCGAGCTCGCCCCGTGAGTCCACGTTCGCCCGTGACTTCGTCGGGCGAAGGTGAACCATCCTCGCCCCACCCTCCCCAGGGAGGGAACTGGGCCGAGGACCTGTCCGGGGTCGGGTTCGCGATCTACGGCGAGTTCTCGGCCTGGCCGCTCCACCTCGGCGCGGATCCGGCGGACGCGGTGACCCGTCGGGGCGGGCTCGTGTCGACCGTCGGCGACAAGCGCGTGGCGTACGTCGTCCTCGGGCGTGGGCGCGGGAAGGGCAGGGCGGACGCCGAGCGCAAGGCGCGATCCCGGGTGGCGGACGGCACGGTGAAGCTGCTCGACGAGGCGGCGTTCCTCCACCTCCTGCGGGTGAACCTCGCTGGGGCGCGGTTCTTCGTCGCCGGAGGGTTCGAGCGCGCGGATCCGGGGGTGCCCGACAGCCAGCCCGAGGTGATCGTCGAGCGGGTCGGCGGGGTCGTGGTCCCCACCCTGGATCCCACCGTGGACTACGCGGTGATCGGCCCGAAGCGGATCGCCGGTCGGGCCGCGGCCGAGCGGACCGCCCGGGAGCTCGTCGACGCCGGCAGCGCCCTGATCGTGCTCGACGAGACGGCGTTCTTCGACCTGGTCCGCGGTCAGATCCTGCCGACCGAGGCGGGCGGGTTCTCGACGCTGCTGATCGAGCTCCAGTCCGTCCTCGACCCGAAGCGGATCCGGCGGGCCCTCGACATGCTCCAGAAGGAGAAGGTCGCGCTGTACGCCGACGCGTCGGACGTGCGGGTCACCGGGATCGTCCGCAGCCAGACCTCGGACGGCGTGTACTCGAGCGCGCTGTACGCGGACGGGCGGTACGCGTGCTGCATGCCGACGATCGAGGTCTGCCCGGGCCTTCAGGGCAAGGTCTGCAAGCACCTGATCGTGCTGACGCTCGGGCTGGTCCACGGCGGGAACCTCGCGCCGGACGTGGCGCTGACCTGGCTCCGGAAGGCCGCGCGGAGGCGCCCGTCGTCCGACGAGGACACCCTCGCCACCACCCTCGTCAAGTACAAGGCCGCGGAGGCCGGAGAGATCGACTGGCGGCCCACCGAGACGCTCCCCGAGGACTTCTACGGCTTCTAGTACACCGGAAAAAACCCACCGCCGCGAAACAAGCCGTTACGGTGGATCGTAGTGTTCATCGGTCGCCTTGGAGGTCGAATGGGCCGGAAGCTGCGGAGTGGAGTGGCGCTGCTGGCGGTGACGGGCGCCGTGTTCGCGCTCGCACACGGTCCGATCGAGCGCCACAAGCCGCCGGTGCCGACGGTCGCCGTCGCGGCGGTCGATCACACCCTGGTGGTCGATCTGGTCGACGGCGCGTCCGAGGCGGACCTCGCCGAGGTCGAGGCGCGGATCGGCGCGGATCTCGACTGGCTGTCCGACCTGTCGATCGACGAGGGCCTCGCGGTCGGCGAGGTCGACGATCCCGCCGGTGCGGCCGCGCTCCTCGCCGGCGACCCGCTGGTCGAGGCCGCCGAGGCCGAGGTCGTGTACGAGCTGACCGCGTTCCCGAACGATCCGCTGTTCGAGAAGCAGTGGCACCTCCGCGCGATGGGCGCCCCGTCGGCGTGGGAGACCTCCGCCCGCGGCAAGGGCGTGATCGTCGCGGTGGTCGACACCGGGATCACCAAGGTCGAAGACCTCGAGGGCACGAAGATCCTGAAGGGCGCGTCGTTCGTGCCCGGCACGAAGTCCTCGGCCGACGATCAGGGCCACGGCACGCACGTGGCCGGCACGATCGCCCAGACCACCAACAACGGCAAGGGCGCCGCCGGGGTCGCGCCCGAGGCCACCCTGCTGCCGGTCAAGGTGCTGTCGAACATGGGCTTCGGCAGCTCGGCGTGGATCGCGTCCGGGATCGACTACGCGGTCGACGAGGGCGCTCAGGTGATCAACCTGTCGCTCGGCGGCGGGTACAGCTCGGTCATCCACAACGCGATCAAGAAGGCCACCGCCAAGGGCGTGATCGTCGTCGCGGCCGCCGGCAACAGCGGTCGGCGCGGCGTCGGGTACCCGGGCGCGCTGGCGGAGACGATCGGCGTGTCGGCGACCGGGCCGGACGGCTCGCTCGCGCCGTACTCCTCGTACGGGGAGGGCGTCGACATCGCGGCGCCGGGCGGCGACAAGCGGGTCGCGGGCGGCGGCGTCCTGCAGGACACGATCGACGGCAAGGGCGGCCACCACTACGTGGAATACCAGGGCACTTCGATGGCCACCCCGCACGTCGCGGGCGCGGCGGCGGTGCTGCTGTCGCAGGGCCTCGCCCCCGAGGCGGTCGAGCGGATCCTGCTCGACAGCGCGAAGGGCCCCGGCCAGTGGAACGAGAAGTTCGGCCACGGCCAGCTCGACCTGAAGAAGGCGCTGACGATGACCGGGCCGCAGTTCGGCGCCACCCGGTTCGCGCTCGGCGCGGTGTTCGCGCTCCTGATCGGCCAGCTCGCCGCCACCCGGCGCGGGTTCCAGGTGAAGAGCGCCGCGGTCGGCGGGTTCGTCGCGGGAGGGCTGTTCGTCCTGCCGTGGCTGACGGCCCTGCCGGATCTGACCGTCCTCCGGATGCTCGCCCAGCCCCTGCTCGACTGGCCGGCGGTCGTGTTCGGCCCGGGCTGGTCGCAGTTCCCGCTCTGGCTGTCGGCCGGGCTCCCGCTCGCGATCGGGTTCACCCTCGGCGCGTTCGAGCGGAGCCGGTGGCTCGCGTTCGGCCTCGCGTGCGGCGTCGGCGCCCACCTGCTGCACGGCGCGGCGACGGACACCCTCGTCCCCGCGTGGCTCCCGGCGTCGATCGGGTCGCTGTGGCTCGTCGCCAACGCGACGGCGTGCGTGGTGCTCGGGCTCGGCCTCGCCGGCGCCCAGAAGCTCGAGGAGGCAGGCTCGCGATGACGTACAGGGGCAAGCTGGTCCGGGTGGACCTCGGAACCGGGGGCTGGGTCCTCGAGACGAAGTCCGGCGAGAAGATCGCGCTGTACGGCGACGTGCCGTCGGCGCTGGCGGGCCGCCAGGTGCACGTCGACGGGGACGAGCTCGACGGGGCCGGGTTCATGATGGTCGGCGACAAGATGGTCCAGGTGTCCGAGGTCCGCGAGGCGCCGTAGCGCGTTACCTCCGCCGGATGGTCGGGATCCGGATCGTCGACTTCAGCCGGGTGTTGGCGGGTCCGTGGGCCAGCCAACACCTCGCCGATCAGGGCGCCGAGGTGTGGAAGGTCGAGCCGCCGGGCGGGGACGAGACCCGCGCGTTCGGCCCGTTCTGGAGCGGTTCTCCTGCTCGACCGCTCGGGGCTGGCGACCCCGGTGGGGCGTCGACCGACGCCGAGTCGACGTACTTCCTGTCGTGCAACCGGAACAAGGCGTCGATCGTGCTGGATCTGCAGACCGACGCCGGGCGGGAAGCGGCGCGGGACCTCGTGCGGTCCGCCGACGTGGTCCTCCACAACTGGCGGCCCGGGGTCGACCGGAAGCTCGGGATGGACTGGGACACGGTCCGGGCGATCGCCCCGCGGGTGGTGTACGTCGCGATCTCCGCGTTCGGGAGCGACGATCCGCGCGCTGGGTACGATCTCGTCCTGCAGGCGATGGGCGGCGCGATGTCGTTCACCGGGTTCCCGGGCCAGCCGCCGATCCGCGCCGGTACGCCGATCGCGGACCTCGTGACCGGTCTGCTCGCGGTCCAGGCGGTCCTGCACGGGCTGCTCGACCGGCACCGGACCGGCGAGGGCCAGCGGATCGAGGTCAACATGATGCAGGCCCAGGCGGCGTGCCTCGTGTACCACCTGAGCCGGTACACGGTGACCGGCGAGGCGGAGACCCGCCGCGGCAACGCCCACCGCGGCCTGGTGCCGTACGACGTGTACCGGTGCGCGGACGGGTGGCTGGCGGTGGCGTGCGGGAACGACGGCCTGTGGACCCGCCTGCGGCTCGCGTTGGGCCTCCCAGACGAGCCGGCGTGGGCGACCAACCCGGGACGAGTCGCGGCCCGGGACGCCGTCGACGCCGCGGTGTCGGGCGCGCTCGCGGGCTGGACCACCGCCGACGCCGATCGGGCGCTGACCGAGGCCGGGGTGCCGGTCGGGGTGGTGCTCGACGTGGCTGGCGTCGCCGCGCACCCGGCGGTCCGGTCGGTGACGGTCGACCACCCGGCGATCGGGCCGGTCACCCTGGCCGGGCCCACGCTCCGGACCGCGACCACCCGGGTCGACCACACCCCGCCGCCGCGACTCGGCGGCGATCGCGACGCGATCCTCGGAGCAGTGGGATACGACGCGGTGCGCATCCGGGACCTCCGGGCGCGAGGCGCGTTCGGCGGGGAGGACTGAAGTGGCGGTGCGCGTGCGCAAGCTCGCCCGGGAGCTCGAACGGAGCCCGGACGACCTGCTGTTGCTGCTGAAGGACCTCGGGTACGATCGGTTCCGCTCGGGCGACGACATGGTGTCCGAGCAGGTCGCGGATCAGCTCCGGAAGGCGGCGCGGAAGACCCCGCCGCGTTCGCTGGCGTCGGATCGGCCTCCGCCGCGGGTGGTGGCCGAGCTCCACCCGCCCGAGGCGAGCGCTGGGGGCGACTTCATGGCGAGCCTGGTCCCCGGGGTCGTTCGGCGGAGCGCCGCCGCCACCGCGCCGTTCGAGCCGTCCCCCGGGCGGGTCGCGCTCGACGAGCAGCGGCTGGTCGCCGAGCGGGCGGCGTTCGAGTCCGAGCGGGACGCGTTCGAGGCGACGCGGGGGGCGCTCCGGGCCGAGCGGGAGGCCCTCGACGCCGAGCGGCGCCAGCTCGACGCGCTCGGGATGCAGCTCGCCCACGCCGAGTCCGAGCTCGGAGCGGCGAAGGCGGCGTTCGAGGCCGCCCAGGCAGCCGGGGCCGAGGGGTCGCTGCTGGCGCTGCTCGAGGAGCGGGGGCTGCGCGGGGTCGACGAGGCCGAGCGGGCGATCGCCGCCCTCGCCGCGCACCACGCGGTCGGTCGGTGGCTCGGGCTGCTGGTCCCGACCGATCCGGCGGCGGTCCGCCGGGGGCTCGCCGAGCGGCTGGTGCTGGTCGCCGGGCCGGTCCCGGACGGGTTCGGGGTGCCCGCGGTGACGGTGTCCGAGGATCGGGCGGAGC
>JBEBJW010000253.1:0-7887 GCA_040079715.1 Myxococcota bacterium
GGGCGTCGAGCGGCGCCGGCGACGCGTGCGCCCCGCCCGTCTCCTGGGCGGCTGCGTCGAGAAACGGGGTCGACGACGACTCCTGCGCGGCCGACGACGAGCCCCTCTCCGAGTTCCACCCGTAGTCCGGCAGCGCCTCGACCGGCGGGGCGGACACCGGCTCGGCGGTTCGGACGCTCGACTGCCAGGTCCGTCCCACCCGCACCTCCCGGCCGTGACCGAAGCAAGGCCGGCGCCGCGAATGTTCCGCCTTCGCCCGTGGCCAGGTGACCGACGTCTGCCGCCCGGACCTCGACGATCTCGCCGCTCAGCGCGGTGACGCGCAGTTCGCCAGGTGACGGACGTCCGTCACCCTTGGCCGTTCCGTGCCGCCCTTGGCGCAACATGTTGCCGGGTCGGCCCAGATCCGGGTCACGAGGCCGGGCCCCGTGGTTGAACGTCAGGCCGTCGCGCGGTCGCCGAGGAGGCTCGGGGGCGCTTCGCCCCGCCCGGGCACCTGAAACGGGACCTGGAGCACGAACACCTCGAGCTCGTCCGGCGTCGCCCAGCCCGCGCGGCCGTGCGATCCGACCTCCCAGGCGTCGCTCCGGCTCGGGTAGACCAGTCCCACCGCGCCCGGGGCGCCGTGCTTCCGGTCCCACAGCGCGCCGTAGACCAGGATCTGACGCAGGTCCTGGACCGAGGGCGCGGTCGCTGCCTTGTACTTCGCGTCGAGCAGCAGGAACGCGCCGGTCCGCAGGCGGACCACAAGGTCTACCACCTGCCGGGCCTTGCGCGGCGCGTCGATCAGGTGCCCGAGGAACCGCTGGCCGTGGACCTCCTGCACCTCCGGGAGCAGCGCCAGCCGCCGGACCAGGAACCGCTCCCACAGCACCGCCAGGGGCACGGTGAAGGCTTACAGCGCCTCGGACGGGTGACCCCACCCGACCCCGCCGTTCGCGAGCAGGATCCGGGCGAGGTTCACCAGCGGACGCCACGGCTCCGACCGCCGATCCCAGGTCACGCCCAACCGCGCCGCAGCCCGCGGGTCGACCCAGCCGACGTCGTCGCCCAGGAGCGCGAGCAGGTCGTGCCCCCGGGCCCCTTCGCGGTGGACCACCCGGACGGCGGCGGCCAGGATCCGGTTCAGGTCCACGTCGACGTCGAACGTGCGCCAGGTGCACGCGATCCGATCGTCAGGGTCGCCCTGGCGCAGCTGGGGCGCCATCGCGATCCGCCCGCGGACCACCGGGCTGTTGCCCGAAGCGCCCCGATAGGCTCGGTACGGCCCCTTCGCGAGACGGCGCCGAAGCTCCCGCTGGAACAGGTTCACCAGCAGGTCCGGCAGCGGGCGCCGGTAGAGCTCGGCGTCGGAGGCCAGCGCCGGCGGCCACTCGGCCAGCCCGGACCAGGCCAGCAGCTGCAGGAACCGCTGCCGCACGTCGGCCACGGTGTCCACGCCGCTGAACTTCGGGAGGACCTCCACCACGAACCCGCGGCTGGCGACGAACCCGACCCGGTCAGACGCCACCACCCGCCGGCGGACCCGGTCGACCAGCGCGATCGGGGGCTGACCGGACGCGCGGGACTCCTCGGCCAGCACCCGCTCCAGCGCGTCGACCCGGGTCCGATCGATCGCGAGTTCGTCCCACCTCGCCGGCGCGCCCTCCCGCAGTTGGAGGACGAGCGGCTTCACGAGGGCAGCCCGAGCCCGGCGCGAGCCATGGTCCAGGCCTCGGCCGGACCGATCTTCCACGGGTCCTTCGCCTCCCACCGCTCGTCGGCTTCGTAGTCGTCGGTCAGTCCGGGGGGCGCCTGAACCCTGGTGAACCAAGGGCTGCCGAGCACGCGCTTCAGCCGGTCGCCGTCGCCGTGGAAGTACTCGGACAGCAGCGGCATCACGTCGCCGGCCCAGGCCCGATGGAACGCGGTCAGGAACTCGGTCTCGGTCCGCGCCTTCGCTGCGGGCAGGAAGTAGCTGTGGCCGATCCGGTGGTCGGCGTCGAGCAGCCAGCGGACCCGCTGGTTCAGCGCGTTCATCACGTCGGCGACCCCCTGGCCGAACGTGCCCTCCTGAACCAGGGCCTCGGCGTCCGGCGGGACCTCGATGAACGCGAACCGCCGCCGCAGCGCCACGTCCAGCAGCGCGATCGACCGATCGGACGAGTTCATGGTGCCGATGACCCACACGTTGTGGGGGACCGCGAACTCGGTCTGGGAGCTCGGGAGCGTCACGACGCAGGTCTCGTCCCCGCGGGTCCACCGCCCGGCGTCCTCGGCGCCGACGAACCCTGGACCGGTGAACAGCGGCGGCTGGTCCGGACTGCGGCGCGGCTGGGCCCGCTTGGACAGCTCCAGTAGCGTGAGCAGCTCGCCCAGCACGCCGGCTACGTTGCCCCGGTTGATCTCGTCGATCACGAGGAGGTAGGGCTGATCGGGCTCCCGCATCGCCCGGCGGCACACCTCCAGGAACGCGCCGTACCGCACCTCGTACTTGGCGCCCGAGGCGGGACGGTCGGTCTCCTCATCGTCGGACAAGATCGGTCGGAGACCTTCGACGAAGTCCTCGTACGCGTAGGCCTGGTGGAACGTCACCACCTTGACCCGGGCGACCCGCCCCACCACCGCACCGCCCTGCAACACCGCCTGGATCCGTTCCACCTGGCGCTCGAACTCCGCGGCTGCGTCCTCCAGACCGGAGTCGGCCTCGGTCCAGAGTCGCCACCCGGACGGGCCGGCCGTTCCGGAGCTCGCGTCGTAGTGGAACAGGCGGAGCGGCTGCCGGCGCCGGTTGATGAGATCGCTGGTCGGCGAGGAGTAGGCTCGCAGCGTCTGGCGCAGGATCTCCCGCTGCGGGCGCGTGAACGCCTTCTCGGCGAACCACGCCTTCAGCACCGGAAGCTCCAGCAACGCCGAGACCGAGGTGTGGGCGTCCCGACCGACGTGCACCAGGAACGCCACCAGCACCGCCTGCCAACCGGCCATCTCGGCCACGATCTCGCCGAGCTGCTCCTCGGCCGACAGGTCGCGCGAAGCTCGGAGCCGAAACCGCTGGAACTGGTGGGCGAGCCAGGTCTTGCCGGTGCCTGGCGGGCCGTGGAGGATGACCTGCCCCTTGGACTTGAGCGCCTCCTCGATCCGGTCGAGCAGGTGCCGGACCGGGAGCGGCTCCTCCTCCGCCTCGCGCTCGTCGGTGTCCGGCGTCGTGAGCTCCGGGGCCGAGGGCGGCTCCAGCGCGGAGGTCGCCACTTCCACCCCGATCGGGAACGGTCGCTCGCCCTCGTGCCGAAGCTGGCCGCGGATCTCGTAGAACGGAACCTTCAGGACCGCCGCCCGCAAGATCCGCTCGAACACCTCACCCGCCGACGGGGTCCATCGCCCTGCGGCGTCGATCGAGCCGCCGTCGATGTTTCGCCCGGGGAGGCTCTTGAGCCCGACGGCGGCGGTGAGTCGACCCATCCGGTCCATCGCAGCGACCTTCGAGTCCTCCAGCCCGAACAGACCGACCCACACCCGGATGGTGACGACCTGATCGGCGGACAACGCGAGGACCGGGCCGGTGAGGTCCACCCAGACCACGTCCTTCCGGCCAGCCGAGCTGACCAGGATCCCGTACCGGGTGAGCGACTCACCCTTCCGACGGTAGGAGTTGGCCTGCAGCCAGAGCTGCACCGAGCCACCTTCCCAGCGGGCCCGCAGCGCGACCGGGTCGGGCCAACCGTCTTCGTCCACCGTCGCGCTCGGCGACTCCACGTCCACCTGGATGGGCGTCCCCTCGACCGTGAACGAGAACGGGTGCGCTGCGCGCCCGAGCTCGGTCAGGCCCTGCAGCACCACCACCCGTCCCTCCGCTTCGTTCACCGCACCCTCCGCGACCGAGGTGGAGTCGTCACAGGGGCCGCACGAGGACCGCGGCGAGCCGCACGTACGGCGTCGGGCTCACGGTGATCGCGTCCTGGATCCACCGATGGCGGGCCTGGTACACCGCGTTGATCTCCGCCCGCTCGTGCTCCGCCTCCCGTTCGGCGAGACCCGAGCGGTTCAGCCGATCGAGCGACGTCGCCTGCCAGCCGCGCAGCTTCCGGACCTCCGGCCGAAGGATCTCCGCCGCCTGCTTCTCGTAGGCCTTCCGCTGGTCGGTGATCTGCTCGCGGACCAGCCGCACCGCGCGCGACAGGTCCCGCTGGAGGGCCTCCGTCGGCAAGGTCCGACCGCTGTTCGCCAGCGGCGTTCCCAGCCCCACTGCCTTCGCCAGCGGCACCAACGGGACTGCCTGCAACAGCCCGAGCGGGTTCCGGGTCACCGCCGACCACTCCACCAGCACCGGCTGGCTCCGCTGGTTCGACAGCGTGGTCTGCAGCACGTACGCCGCCTCCCCCGGGTCCAGCCCGGCGCCCACCTCCACCACCGGCGCCTCGTGGCGGCGGAACGAGGCCAGCACCCGGTCGTTGAGCCACTCCGCCACCGGGTGGAGCTCCCAGAACAGCTCCCACTCCGGCCATCCGTCCTCCCTGTCCCGCGCCTGATCGTAGGCGTCCATCACCCGCTTCCGGTCCACCGAGAGCTGGATCTCGCCGTCTTTGCCGCGCCGTAGCTCGGGCGGGAGGTACCGGTACCGGATCTGGAGGTCCGGGGGCGCCTTCAGCCGGAAGCCCTTCAGGTCGTCGAACCACTCCACCTGCGCGGCCCGACCGTCGAGCCCGAGTTGGGTGAACGCCTCGCGGGCGTAGGCCAGATCGTCCGGGTACAAGCTCGGCGGGTCGACCGTCTCAGCGGCCGGTCGCTCGTCTGCAGCGCCGTCGCCCAGCAGCTCCTGGAGCCAGTCGGCGCCGGTGTCGTCGGCTTGGTCCGCGAACGGCGCGTCGGGGTCCTCGCCGAGCTCGATCGCGCGTGCGATCCGGGCCTCCTCCTGCGCAGCGTCGTGGAGGTTCATCAACCAGGCCACGTCGCCCAGGTTCTTCGCCGCCTCGGTCTCCTTCTCGATCAGCCGGCGCAGGATCCGCTGGTCGCCCTGCAGCTCGGGGTCGACCGGGCGGCTCAGCAGGTACCGGAGGATCGGCGGGTGCTCCTGGCCGAACCGGTCGATCCGCCCGTTGCGCTGCTCGAGGGTGATCAGCGACCACGGGATGTCGTAGTGGACGAGGTGGTGACAGGCGTGGTGGAGGTTCAGCCCCTCGGCCGCCGCGTCCGAAGCCAGCAGCAGCCGGATCGCGCCGTGGTGGTTCGAGAAGTCCTGGACCAGCGCGTATTGCTCCTGGTCCGGCATGCCTCCGTTGAACGTGGCGATCGGGCCGCGCCGCCAGCTCGCCTCGGAGCGCCACTCCTGGGTGACCGCGAGCCGGAACCGCGCGGCGACCTGCTCGGACAGGAACCGCAGCGTGTCCAGCCGCTCGGAGAACAGGACGACTCGCTCCCCGGCCCGACCCTCGGCGAACCCGCGCTGCTCCAGGAACGCGAACAAGGCCTGGAGCTTGGACTGCTGCTCGGGCGCCACGGCGGCGACCACCTCGGTCAGCTCGGCCAGCAACGCGCGATCGTGAGCGAGATCCGCGGGATCTCGACCCCCGCGGTCCTCGAGCCGATCGAGCTCGCGGAGCCGAGCGCCGAGCGTGGCCAGGCAGGCCGCGGGCGACGACAGCCAGGCCTTGAGCAGCAGCACCCGGAACAACGGGTCGGTGTTGCGGCTCCGACCGATGGTGCGGAACCGGGCCTGGCTGATCGCCCGCAGCGCGGCCTCCTCGGCCGGGGTGGACTCGGGCTCGACCGTGGCGACATCGCGCTCGTGGAAGCTCCCGATCGCCGTGTGCCGGACGTCCTTCTGGAACCGCCGGACGAACAGGCCGCCCACCTCCTCAGCGGTGTAGTGCGCGTCGTCGACGATCGCGGTCGGCTCCAGCAGCCGCATCAGGCTCGCGAAGGACTCTGGCTTGCCGTCGTGCGGCGTCGCGGACGTGAACACGAGCCCGTCGGTGTTGCGCGCGAGGAGCTGGGCGAGCCTGGAGCGCTGCGACCGCCTGGCGCCGCGCTCGGCCACGTTCTGGCACTCGTCCACCACCACCACGTCCCATTGGCAGTCCTCCAGAAACCGCCGGTACCGGGCGTCCTTCTTCAAGGTGTCGATCGAGACGATCACCTTGTCGAAGTAGTGGAACGGGTTCTGGTTCGACGGGATCTTGGCCTGGACCCGCTGGATGCCGACCGAGTCCAGCCGGACCAGCGGGATGGTGAACCGGGCCCACAGCTCGGCCTGGAACTGGGCCAGGATGCTCTTCAGCGCGACCACGAGGATCCGCTGGCCCTTCCCGCGCCGGATCAGCTCGGACAGCAGGATGCCCACCTCGATCGTCTTGCCGAGGCCGACTCCGTCTGCCATCAGGATCCGCGGCCGGAGCTGCCGCAGGGCCTGGGCGGCGGGGTCCCACTGGTACGGCGTCCGTCGGATCGCGGCGCGCGGGCCGATGGCGAGGCGAGCGTCGGTCGGCGGGGTCCGGCGGAGCAGCGCCTCCAGGTACAACCGCGATTGGCGGTGGCCGGGGCTCTCGTCGCGCACCAGCTTGGTGTCCTCGGCCTGGAGCAGCACGACCTCGTCGAGCTCGGTCAGGAACAGCGCTTCCTGGTTCCGGACGAGCTCCGACAGGCCCACCACCGTGACCGCGCTCCCGGATCGGGCCGGCTGGGCGCGGCGGACCATCCACTCTTCGTCCCGCACCAGGACCCGGGCGCCGGGGGTGAACGTCGTCTGACCGAGCAGGCTCATCGGCAGACCCTCTCCGTGACGTGGTGGAGGACCTCGAGATCGTCGTCGAACCCCACGATCGACGCGAGGTCGTCTTCGTCGTCGCGCGGATCGGCGAAGTACAGGCAGGCGACCTGCGTCCACGCGCGGGCGTCGGGGTCGAACCCGCTCCAGGCGTCGAGCAACGCGTGACACCCGGCCGCCACCCGCTCGGCCGTCGCGAGGTCGACGAACGGATCGTCGATCGCGGCTCTTCGGACCTCTGCGAGGTGTTCTTCCACCGCTGCGCGAAGCTCGTCGCGACCCCGAGCGGGGGCGCCGCGCAGCCCCTCGATGCTCCGGGTCAGGCAGGCTCTCAGCGTCACCGCTCCTCCGGCTCCACCATACAAGACGCAGCGAGCGGGAGCTTCGGACACGACAGCGACCGGAGCGCCCGCGATCGCGACCCGCGACTCGGTTCGCGCGTCGCCGCAATCCCGCATCCCGAGCGCGAGCGCCCCCAGGGCCGCTTCGAGCTGGCCATCGCGCCCCAGCTCGAATCCACGCCCGACCGTGGCCCTTCTCGCGAGCGGTCCTGACGCGCGGGCTGAGCGCACCGTTCACCATGTGGAACCGGTCCACCACCTGCGCGGGGAGGCTCGGACCTCGGCGGCGAGCCCGCCGACCTGTCGGCTCCGAGGGAGCGACCTCGCCGAGACAGGGGGACCCCCGACCGGCCGGGAGGTCGCGACCTCGGCGAACCGAGGTCCGGACGCTGTTCGGCCGAGGTCTGGACCTCGGTCGACGTGGGCTCGACCCTTGGGGCGTCGAGGTCCGAACGTCGAGCGAGCGGTGAGCGCCACCTCGGTTTCGAGGTCCGGACCTCTCCGAGACAGGGGGGGCCCCTACCGGCCGGGGAGGTCGCGGCCTCGACCGCCCATGGCTCGGCCATCCTTCGGCCGAGGTCTGGACCTCGACCCAGGTGTGTTCGCCCGGTCGCGCGTCGAGGTCCGAGTGTCGATGGGGAGGCCAGCGTCATGTTTTTTCGAGGTCGGGACGTTCCCTCGGACGGGAGTGATGGTCATGAGACGGGTCCGAGGTTCACGGTTGGAGCTACCCGAGCTCCGCCGCGATCGTCGGGATCCGACCGCCCACCACCGCCCGGATCGTGTGGAACGCGAGCGACACCGTCC
>JBEBJW010000254.1:0-7848 GCA_040079715.1 Myxococcota bacterium
GTGCTCGCCACCGGCCGCCGGGCGCTGGCGCTGGCGGGGGAGCGGCGGTTCGAGGTGGTCCCGCTGTCGGACGACGACGCGGTGCGGCTGTTCCGCGCCCGGGCCCACGACGACGACACCGGCGACCACGAGGTCCGGTCCCTGGTCGGCGCCCTCGACCGCCTCCCGCTCGCGATCGAGCTCGCGGCCGGCCGACGGCGGACGCTGACCGTGCGCCAGATCGCCGAGCGCCTCCACCGCCGGCTCGAGCTGTTGACCGGCGGCGCGGTCGACCTGCCGCCCCGCCGACGGTCGCTCGCCGCGTCGCTCGACGTGTCGTGGGGCTTGTCGTCCCCGGCCGAGCGGCGCACGCTCGCGGTCGCGACCGTGTTCCGGGGCGGATTCACCCTGGAGGCGGCGGAGGCGGTGATCGACCTGTCGGCGATCCCCGGCGCTCCGTGGGTGGTGGACCTGCTGGACGGGCTGGTCGCGCTCCACCTGCTCCGCGTCGAGGGCGACCGGTACACGATGCTCGACAGCGTCCGGGACTACGCCGCCGGGAAGCTCGGCCCGAGCGACCGCGACCACGCCGTCCGGCTGCACGGCCGGTGGTACGCGACCGCGCCGGACGTGGGGTGGACCCGGGCGATCGAGGAGCTGCCGAACCTCGGGGAGGCGGTCAGCGCGGCCCTCGGGCGCGGAGATCGCGAAATCGCCGTCGGGGCGGCGGTCCGGGCGGCCGAGGTCCGGTACCACCATGGCCCGCCGCTCGGGATCGACGCGCTCGACCGGCTGATCGCGGAGGGGCCGGACCCGACGGGGGCGCTCCACCTGGCGCGGGGCTCGCTGCTGGCCAGGCTCGCGACCGGCGGCGACCCCGAACCGGACCTCGAGGCGGCGATCGGAGCCGCCCAGGCGACCGGTGGCGGGCGGATCGAGGCGCTGGCCGCGCTCCGGCTCGCCACCTGGCGGGGTGAGCGCGCAGACGTGGCGACCCGCCGCGCCGAGGCCGACCGCGCGCTGGCGGCGGCCGACCGGTGCGGCGACGACCGGATCCGGTGCGCGGCGCTCCGTCTGTCCGGGCGGGCGGCGCTGACGGTGCCGGCCGGGCTGGCGATCGGGGAGGGGCGGCTCCGGGAGGCCCTGGCGGTGGCCCGGCGGCTCGGGGACCGGACCGAGCAGGCGTCGGCGCTCGGCGGCCTCGCCTACGCGGACCTGCTGCGCGGGCGGCTCGCGAGCTCCGCCGACCGGTGGACCGAGGTGATCGCGCTGCACGACCGCGACGGCGCGCGGCTCCAGGCCGCGGTCGCCCGGATGGAGCTGTCGACGGTCCAGATCCGCAACGGCGAGTGGGCGGCGGCCGAGGCGACGCTCGGGGTGGCGCTCGACGACGCGCGGGCCGCGGGGGATCTCCGGACCCAGGCGACCTGCCTCGGCAACCGGGCGGTGGCGCGGCGGCGGTCGGGGCGGCCCCGCGACGCGCTCGACGACGCCCGCGCGACCGTGGCCCTGGTCGCGCCGCTGACGATGCCCCGCCGGGAGGCCCTCGCGCGGATCCAGCTCGCCCAGGCGCTGGACGCCGCCGGAGAGGCCGTGGAGGCACAGGCGGAGGCCGAGCGCGCGCTGGCGCTGGCCGAGCGCCACGGTGACGCGAAGCTGGTGGGCGAGGTCTTGCTGGTCCTGGCCGACGGCCCGGACGAGGTCGCGCTGCTCCAGCGGGCGGTCCGGTCGTTCCGCGAGGTGGACCAGGCGCGGCTGGCCGAGGCGCTGGCGCGGCTGGCGGTGGCCGACCCCGACCTCGACGCCGCCCTCCACGCGCTCGCGGAGGCGCGGGCGGTGGTCGCCCGGATCGATCCGCCGCCGGTCGTCCGCCGCCTGCTCGAACAGGCCGAGGGGCGCCTCCGGGTGGCGGCGATCGCCAACGATTCCGCCACCCTCGGGTGACCGACCGCCGAGGTGACTGCAAGACCGGCGGCGGGGGCACCGCGGGTCGCGTCTCCGCTGGAGCATCACCCCACGTCCCACGAGGGCCCGCTCCGGACGACTGCGACGACAGCGATCCCGAGCGGTTCCCCGGCGCGGACGAGCGGTGCGACGGCGTCGACCAGGACTGCGACGGGGCGATCGACGAGGACGCGCTCGACGGCTCGATGGTGGCCGACGCCCGACCGGTGACACCCCGTCGGTCACCCGCCACGGGGCGCGCGGAGGATCGGCGCCGATCCAGCCCGTGACCGGCGTCCGACGTCGCGACTGGCACCCAGGACCCGAGCCAGGACGCAACCCATGGACTCCTGGGCGGGGTGCGCGCGGGCGCCGCGGATCCAGGCGCGTGACGGCCGCGCAACGCCCGTGGCCCGGCACGCCCCGTGACGGAACCGATGGCACCTCACGGGGAACGGTACGGACGATCCTCGATCATTTTGTTGGCACGTCCGGTGCATGGTGAGCTCCGGTCGCGTCCGACGGACGTGGGAGGTGTCGATGTCGAGGTGGTACGTTCGCCCGCAGTGGGCCGCGTCGGGGGTGCTCGCCATGGCGGTGTCCGCCCCGGCGTTCGCACAGGAGCCGCCCGCGTGCGCGGACATCTCCGGCGGAGCGCCGATCCTGTACGGTGCCGGGGGCAGCGCCCAGACGTCGCTGGTCGGCAAGGTGTCGGTGGTGCTCCAGAACGCCGACGATCCGATCTTCGCGGTGTACAAGGACGACGCTGGCGCGTGCGCCGGGATCGACGCGCTCACCGGGCTCGGCGCGACCGCGATCTCCGGCAGCGCGAAGTACTGGGACTCGGCGACCGGCACTCAGCTCACCTGCACGCTCCCGCTCGGCGGCCAGGCGCTCGACTTCGCGAGCATGGGCAACGGGCCGCTGGTGTGCCCGCTGATCACCGATCCGGCGCTGGTCGACGGGATCGTGGACGTCACCGGGCCGATCTCGAGCGTGAACCTGATCGTTCCGAACGCGTCGTCGCAGCAGGCGATCAGCGCAGAGGGGGCGTACCTCGTGTACGGGTTCGGCCCGGACGCGGACATCGCGCCGTGGAACAACGCGGATCCGAGCTACTACATCCACCGGAACGAGAACTCGTTCGTCCAGATCTACGTATCGATCGCGACCGGCCTGCCGCTGACGCGGTTCTACGGGGTGGACGCCGGCAGCAACGGGAACTCGGTCGCGTACCTGACCGCGCTCGCGAACCCCGAGCAGGGGGTGGCGTTCGTGTCGGGGGACGTCGCCGACGCCAACCGGGCGACCGTCCGGACCCTCGCGTACCAGCACTTCGGGCAGAACGCGGGGTACTGGCCGGACTCGTCCGCGACCGCGTTCGACAAGATCAACGTCCGCCGCGGCCAGTATTACCTGTGGGGCCCGGCGCACCTGTACGGGCGCGAGGGCGCGACGCCGGGCTCGTACCAGGACCCGAACGTCGGGACGCTGCTCGACTACTGGCAGGGCGCGTCCCAGCCGGCCGGGACCACCCAGACGATCACCGACACCGCGATCCTGAACAAGAACGTCCCGACCTGCGCGATGGAGGCGACCCGCGACGGTGACCTCGGGCCGATCTACCGGTACGCGCCCCCCGAGCCGTGCGGGTGCCTGTTCGACTTCAGCGTCACCGGGGCCACCACCTGCGCCGTGTGCGACGACGACACCCCGTGCGGCGGGACCGACGTCTGCCGCCACGGCTTCTGCGAGGAGTACTGAGATGCGCGCGCTCCATTGGCTGCTGTTGGTCGGCCTCACCGCCACCGGGTGCAAGGAGAAGTCGGACACCGCCGACGCCGACGTCGACGCGGACGGAGACGCCGACACCGACGCCGACGCGGACAGCGACGCGGACAGCGACGCCGACGCGGACAGCGACGCCGACGCCGACGCCGACACCGACACCGACGCCGACACCGACGCCGCGTGCTGGGTGGCCGGTCCGGCCGGGACCTGCTGGGACTGCGAGCTGCCGTCCGCACCCGAGGCCGACTCGCTCAAGGCGCTGAACCGGTGCTCCGACTCCGCGTTCTCGGCGTTCGACAACGCGGCCCGGATCCCGGCCACCACCTGGGTCCCGGGCGACCCGCTCCCGCCGGTCCCGTAGGCCGCTCTCCGCTCCGGTCCCCCCGTCTCCGTGGATGTCAACCGAATGTCCGGACTGCTGTTCGTCCGCGCGGTGGCCGTCGCCGCCGCGCAGGAACCCGACGACCTCGAGCTCGAGGTCGAGGACGCACCCGCGCCCGCTGCCCCGGCCGCGCCGGAGCCGGTGACGCCGGAGCCGATCACGACTGTGCCGGTGGCGCCTGCGCCGGAGCCCGCGCCGGAGCCGGTCCCGGCGCCCGCACCTGTCGGGACGGCGACCGCGGCGCTGCGGTGGTGGGAGCGGGTCGACCTGCGGGTGTCCGGCTACGTCCAGCCGCAGGTCACGCTCGATCAGCAGTCGGAGGACGAGGTCGATCCGGACGGCGGGCCGCTGAACCAGGATCGGTTCGAGGTCCGGCGCGGTCGGCTGCGGGTCGACCGGAGCTGGCGGTACGCCCGGGCGTCGCTCGAACTCGACGCGAACACCACGCGCGGGCCGTACGTCAGCGTCCGCCGCGCCGAGGTGTCCGCGTTCTGGTCCCCGGTCGACCGAGGCGACGCGACCGAGGGGACGCCCGACGAGACGCCGGACGCCGAGAGGCGGGACCGCCCGCCGGTCGTCGCGCTGACCGCCGGGCTGACCGAGATCCCGTTCGGCTACGAGCTGGTCGAGGGCAACGGGGTCCGGCCGTTCATGGAGCGGACCACCGGGTCGACGGCGCTGTTCCCGGGCGAGCCCGACACCGGGGTGACGCTGTCCGGCGGGCTCGGGCCGGTCCGGTACGCGGTCGCGGTGATGAACGGGGTGCCGCTGTCGGACCGCCCCGGCGGCACGACCGACGTGTACACCGCGCGCAAGACCTGGGTCGGCCGGGTCGGGTTCGCCACCCGCGCCCTGTCCGGCGGGGTGTCGCTGCTCGAGGGGGCCGGGTTCCACGCCGGCACCGCGGCCACGAAGTCGCTCCTCCAGTGGCGCGACACCAACCAGGACGGCCTCGTGACCCTCGACGAGCTGGTGGCGGCCCCGGGCCAGGCCCAGGCGCCGTCGGCGGTGTACGACCGGTGGGCGGTGAACGCCGACGTCCAGCTCGGGTTCGACACCCCGCTCGGCCACACCGCGCTGTCGGCCGAGGCGACCCTCGCGTCGAACCTCGACCGCGGCCTGTACGTCGCCGACCCGATCTCGACCGGGTACGACCTGCGCGAGTCGGCGTGGACGGCGTCCGCGGTCCAGGACCTCACCCGGTACGGCCTGGTGGGGTTCCGGGCGGACCGGTACGACCCGAACGCCGACTGGTTCGAGGCCCGGCGCGGGGTGTTCGTGCCGGAGGACGCGTCGATCCTCACCCTGTCGCCGATCGTCGGGGTCCGGTACGCCGCCGCCCGGGTGGTGCTCCAGTACGACTACGTCGTCGACCAGCTCGGCCGCGACCTGAACGGCAACCCGGTGGATCTCCCGAACGACGCGGTGACCGTCCGCCTCCAGGTGGCGCTGTGAGCGGCGCCCGCGCGGTCCGGGTGGCGGCGCTCGGCCTCGCGCTGGCGGTCGGGTGCGACGACGGCGACCTCGCGAGCGGCGCGTCCGAGCCGATCCGGGTCCGGGAGGGCACGTTCCATCGCGGCCCGCTGCCGGTCGACGACGACGCCCCGAGCCCGTCGATCGTCAACGCGGGCGGGGTCGGCGCGATCGGCACCCAGGGGCAGGCCTCCCTGGCCTACACCGGGATCGCGTCGAAGGACGCGTTCTCGGTCGCGGTGGCGTTCCCGACGCTCGGCTCGGGGTTCTGGGTGGTCCCGGTCGGCGGGCCGGACCCGACTCAGGACCGGAACCTCGGGTTCCAGCTCACGCTCGACCTGTCGCCCGAGGTGCCGTACGGGCTGCAGACCCTGTCGTTCGTCGCGATCGACGGGCACGACGCGCCCGGCCCGTCGTACGACACCCAGCTGTGCGTGCTGCCGGACGTGGCGAACGGGAACCTCGCGGCGTGCGACCCGGCGGTCACCCCGCTGAACGCGGTGCTGTCGCTGAGCTGGGACACCGACGTCGACCTCGACCTGGTGGTGGTGACCCCCGAGGGCAAGATCGTGAGCGCGAAGCAGCCGGCGACCCCGGTCGCGACCGGGACGATCCCGCGCGAGGTGGTGTCGGACCCCACCACCGGCAAGCTGTCGCGCGACTCGAACGCGAACTGCGCGATCGACGGGATCCGGCTCGAGTCGCTGGTGTTCCCGGGCGAGCCCCCGGCCGGCGACTACACGCTGTACGCGAGCCTGCGGTCGGCGTGCGGCCAGGCGTCCACCCGGTGGTCGGCCGCGCTCCACCGCCGGGTCGACGCCGAGGACGGCACGCATCCGGTCGAGACGACCGCCCTCGGCCAGGGGACGCTGCTCGCCCTCCACGCCGACGGCGGCGCCAGCCTCGGGACGTACGTCACCACCGTCTCCCTCCCCTGATCCGTCGGAAGACTTCGAGGACACCGTGAACATCGTCGACGCGTTGCTGAAGGTCGCGCTGCTCGGGAGCGCGTGGGTGCTGTGGCTGCTGATCGGCCTGTCGGTCGCGTCGCTCGGGGTGATGTCCGAGCGGGTGCTGTACTTCCGCCGGAACCGCCGGCGCGGCGGCGAGGCGCTCCGGCGCGACCTGCTCCGCGCGCTCCGGGCCCACGATCCGGACGGGGCCGAGCGCCTGCTCCGGGACAGCCGGACGGTCGAGGGGGCGGTGGTGGCCGGCGCGTTCGCGTTCCGCGACGGCGGGTCGCGGGCGTTCGCCGACGCGCTCGAGGCCGAGCTCGCCCGGGCGCGGCCGGAGCTCGAGCGGGGGCTGTCGTTCCTCGGGACCCTCGGGAACAACGCGCCGTTCATCGGGCTGTTCGGCACGGTGATCGGCGTGATCGCGGCGTTCCACGAGCTCGGGACGGCGGCGGCGCGGGCCGGGGCGATGGGCAACGTGATGAGCGGGATCGCCGAGGCGCTCGTCGCCACCGGGGTCGGGATCTTCGTCGCCCTGCCGGCGGTCATCGCGTACAACACCGCCCAGAAGCGGATCGGAGACATCGAGCAGGAGACGCTGTCCCTCGGGCGGCTGGTGTCGGCCTGGCTCGAGACGCGCGAGCGCGGCGGCGTGGTGCGGATCGCGGCCGAGCCGGTCCCGGACCGCGCGGTCCAGCCGACCGAGCCCCACCGGGCGGACCCCCAGCTCGCCGCGGCAGGAGACTGACATGGCCGGGACGTTGTCCGGAGGCGGCCGCGGCCGCGGCGTGATCGTGGGGATCAACGTGACCCCGATGGTCGACGTGGTGCTGGTGCTGCTGGTGATCATGATGGTGTCGGCGACGTACATCGCGTCGCAGTCGATGAAGGTCGACCTGCCGAAGGCGGCCCACGGCGACCCCGGGACGTCCTCGCCGGCGATCGTGACGATCGCGGCCGACGGCGCGCTCCGGTGGAACGACGCGGCGGTGACCGAGGCCGCGCTGACCGAGCGACTCCGGTCCGCCGCCGCCGACAACCCCGACGTCGACGTGGCGGTCACCGCGGATCGGGCCGCCGCCCACGGGGTGGTGGTCCACGTGCTCGACCTCGCCAAGGCCGAGGGGATCACGCACTTCGCGATCGGCGTCGAGCAGGCGGACTGAGATGCGCCTGTCCCCGTCCCACCTGGTGTACCTGGCCAGCGCGCTGCTCCACCTCGGCGGCGGCGTCGCGCTGGCGGCGATCGAGGTGACCCGTCCGCGCCCGCCGGTGGTGGTCGAGGTCCGCACGATCCCGCCGAAGCCGAAGGCCGCGCCCCCGCCG
>JBEBJW010000255.1:0-7843 GCA_040079715.1 Myxococcota bacterium
GCCCACCCCGGCGGAGTCGGTCGAAGACGGCTCGGGCATCGTGCTGATCGACATCGACCCGAAGTCGCCGTACTTCGGCGAGCGGTTCCCGATCCAGTGGCAGCAGTTCGAGTTCGAGGGGTCCCCGTACGCGCCCCAGCACCTGCTCGCGGTCGCTCCGGTGTTCGGCTACCCGCTCCGGCCCCACACGAAGTACGGCCTCGTGATCACGCGGACGGTCGCGGCGCGGAGCGAGGCGTGGGCCCGGTCGTGGCGCGACGACGACCTCGACCACGCGCTGTTCTTCGCCGGCCTGTCGTCCGACGACCCGGCGATCGCCACCACGTTCACCACCCAGGATCCGGTCGGCGAGCTGGCGGACATCGCGTGGTACGTCCAGAACGCGATCGGCTCGCCGAACCTCGACCTCGTGCTGGAGCACCTGGTCGACCACGACACGTTCACCGCGTACCGCACCCACTACCCGAGCCCCGTGTTCACCCACGGGGAGCCTCCGTACCTGGTCGAAGGCGGCGCGTTCGAGTTCGACGGCGACGGGCGGCCGATCATCGCCCACTGGGACGATCTGCGCCTCGCGGTGTGCGTGCCGGTCGGGATCGAGGCCCCGCCGTCGGGTTGGCCGGTGGTGATCTTCCAGCACGGCACCGGCGGCGACTACCGCGGGTTCTGCGACTCCGACGCGCCGCTCGAGGTGGCGCACCGGCTCGGGGTCGAGGGGATCATCGGGGTCGGGATCGACCAGCCGCTCCACGGCAGCCGGCCGGGGGCCGACGCGGCCAGCGATCTCGCGCACTTCAACATCATCAACCCCGACAGCGCCGCCACGAACTTCCGCCAGGGGGCGATCGACGCGCTGTACCTCGCCCGCACGTTGGCACGTCGACCGTGGACGTTCCGGACCACCGACGGCCAGGCGTTCGCGACCGATCCGGACCGGATCCTGTTCATGGGCCACAGCCAGGGCGGGCTCACCGGAGCGCTCGCGGCTCCGTTCTTCGCCGGTGACGTGAAGGCCGCGATGCTGTCCGGCGCGGGCGGCGTCCTCGCGATCACGATCGTCGAGCGCAAGGATCCGCTCGACTTCTCGTCGCTGGTCCGAGAGCTGCTCGATCTCCCGGACGACGAGCCGCTCACCCCGCTCCACCCGACCCTCGGGCTGGTTCAGACGCTGGTCGAGATCACCGACCCGGTGAACTACGCGCCGTATTGGTTCGCGGAGCCCGGGCGATGGGTCAACCACACCCCCACGCCCGTGCTGTTGACCAGCGGGACCCTCGACGCAGCGACGCCGTACGAGACCGCGGTCGCCCTGGCGGCGGCCGGGCGGTTGCCGCAGGTCGGTGAGGCCGCCACCCGGTGCGACGCGATCCGGATGCGGATCGGCGACCCACGGCCGCTTCCGCAGTTCGACACCGTCCGGAGCTTCGCCGGCGACGACGAGACGTCCGGGTTCGGCCAGTACCTCGACGGCACGCACTTCGTGGTGTTCGAGGAGCCGGCGGCCAGCGACCTCGTGTTCAACTGGCTGTCGTCGACCGCCCAGGGCGCGCCGATCCTTCGGTCCGACCCGCAATAGCACCGCGGTCAGCGCGAGGTCGATCCCGACAGCAACGCGCCGACCCGCGACACGAGCCAATCGCGCTCGGCGGTGTTGGTGGTCCGACCGGCCGCCGCCCGGTAGCAGGCGATCGCCCCGTCGCGGTCGCCGGCGCGCTCCAGCAGGTGCCCTCGGACCGCGTCCAGTCGGTGGCTGCCGGCGAGTCGTCCGTCGAGGGTCGCGACCACCGCCAGACCTGCCTCCGGACCATGGACCATCGCCGTCGCCACCGCTCTCGACAGCGTGACCATCGGGTTGTCGGCCAGCGACTCCAGCACCCCGTACAGGGCGAGGATCTGCGGCCAGTCCGTCCCGTCCACGCTCGGCGCCTCGTCGTGGAGGGCGGCGATCGCAGCCTGGATCAGGTACGGTCCGCGACCGCCCCGGGCCATCGCCGCGTGCACCAGCGCGACCCCCTCGTCGATCGCGGTCCGATCCCACAGGCGCCGATCCTGGTCCTCGAGCGCGATCAGCTCGCCGCCCGGGCCGGTCCGCGCCGCCGCCCGCGCGTCGGTGAGCAGCATCAGCGCCAGCAGCCCGTCCACGTCGACGTGATCCGGGAGCCGGGCCCGGGCCGCGCGGGTCAGCCGGATCGCCTCGGACGCGAGGTCGGTCCGGTGGACCGCTGCGCCCGAGCTGCTCGCGTAGCCTTCGTTGAACACCAGGTACAGCACGTGGAGGACCGTCGCGAGCCGCGCCTCGCGATCCGCCTCCGACGGCGGCCCGAACGGCACTCCGGACGACCGGATCGTCTGCTTGGCTCGGCTGATCCGTTGGGCCATCGTCGACTCTGGGACCAGGAACGCCCGGGCGATCTCGCCGGTGGTCAACCCGCCGACCGCCCGCAACGTCAACGCCACCGCCGACGGGGTCGACAGCGACGGGTGGGCGCACATCAGCAACAGCACCAGCGGATCGTCGTCCGCGTCGGCGCCGAGCTCGTCGGGCGGGGGGACCGCCTGGAGCTCGGCCGGGACGAGGCTGACCACGTACTGCTCCCGGCGTCGGCGCGACCCGTCGCTCCGGAGCTGGTCGATCCGACGCCGCCCCGCGACGTGGATCAACCACCCGCGCGGATCGGCTGGCACGCCCTCGTCCGGCCACCGGAGCGCTGCGGCGAGGACCGCCTCCTGGACCGCGTCCTCCGACGCGGCGAAGTCGCCGTACCGGCGGATCACCGCCCCGAGCACCCCTGGCGCGTGGTCCCGGATCAGGCGCTCGATCGTGGCCGCCGCTGGCCTCACGCCGGGTCCGGCGGAGCGGACATCACCTCGCGGACCTCGATCGCGAGGTTCAGCGGGGCGCCGCCCTTCCCGGGCGCGGCCGACGCTTCGGCGGCGATCGCGTGGGCCCGCGCGGGGTCCGGGACATCGACGATCCAGTACCCGACGAGGAACTCCTTCGACTCCGGGAACACCCCGTCGGTCACCGGCAGCCCGGTCGGGCCCGCGCGCACGATCCGCGCCTGATCGGGGCTGGCGAGGCCCTCGGCCGCGACGAGCTCCCCCGCGGTTCCCAGCCGACGGGCGAAGTCCTTCATGAACCCGATGTGCCGCCGGAAGTCCTCGGGGGCCCAGCTCGCGATCTGGTACGGACCCGTGCCCGGGGTGTGCATCATCAACATGAACTTCATGGGGTCTCCCGTGCGCCCGATTCGGTGCGCTGCCCAGGGGTCGGAGCGGCCGGCGCGGCCTCGACATGACGCCCCGCTGGTTCCCGCTCGACTCGGGGCGGGGCTGGATTCGAGATAATCCGGACGCCCTTCGTCAGGGCACGATCGGCCCGCCGTCCAGCGCGGCCAGCTGGTTGCAGGCCACGATCACCCGCTCTGGTGGGTTCGACGCCGCCACGATCTCGACCAGCGCGCGGTGGGCCTCGAAGTGCACCGCGAACAGGCGCGGCAGGTCGCGCTCGGCGACCGACATCACCAGGTACCCGCGGCGGACCTGCGCGGGCGGCAGTTCGGCGACGGTGCGGGCCCAGAACTCCCCGAGCATCGCGTGGGCGTTCGCGTTGGCGGTGGTGTCGACCCGGCGTGGGTCCGGGACCTTCGGGCGCCCGTCGACCACCAGCAGCCCGCCGGTCAGCACGAGGGCGTCGACCACCTGCCGGACCTCGTCCTCCGCCAGCCCGAGCGACGACGCGACCGCCGGGATCGGCGGCGTCGGGGCGTCGCCGTGGACCTCCAGCGCGGCGAGGATCGCCTCGGTCCACCGCAGCCGGTACGCCTGCTCGCGCTGCGCCTGGGCCAGCGTCAGGCGCCCGGCGAGCGCGGGGATCGACCCGATCGGCACCACCGCGCCCACGAACTCGAGCAGCCGCTCGTCGATCGCGTCGACCAGGCGCAACAGATCCGGCATCGTCACGTCGGCCCGGCCGGAGAACAGGCGCTGCAGCGCCGACTTCCCGATCCCGGTGGACGCCGTGAGGGACGCGAGGCTCCGTCGCCGCTTCAGCGCCGCGAGCCACGCCCGGAGGTGGGTCGCCGTCCCGGGCGGGGCCGCCAGGGACGCGAGGTGCGCCGCGTCGCGATCGTACCGCCGGAACACCTGCCCGAGATCGAGGCCGACGCGCTCCGCGAGGCGGAGCACCTCGATCGCGGTCGGCCAGCGCAGGCCCGCCTCCCACCGGTACACGACGTTGGAGCTGTACCCGAGCCGCCGGCTCGCCTGGACCTGCGATCGGGCGCCGCGCAGCGCGCGGACGATCTGGCCCGTCAGCTCGACCATCGGATCCACGGCACCTCGGTGAGACGTATACCAGAATCGAATCGATTCGCGCGATTGGGGCCGACGGCGTTTCGAATTCGGCGCACGACCGCCGACGGCGGGTGGGAATGGGCGGCAGGAGGTTCCCGTGACCCGTTCCCTCGCAGCGGCGCTGGCCCTGGCTCCGTTCTGGTCGGCCTGCACCGGCCCGTCCGCCACCGACGGCACCGCCGACGCCGACGCCGACGCCGACACCGACTCGGACACCGACACCGACTCGGACGCCGACACCGATTCGGACGCCGACGCCGACACCGACACCGATACGGACTCCGACACGGGCACCGGCGCGCTCCTCGCGTCCGCGGACGTGGCGGTGATCGCCGGGACCTGCGTCCGCCTGCACGAGGTCCGCGGCGGCGCAGGGGACGGCCTCGGCGCCGGGGTGGTCCCGGTCGACGATCGCGACGGCGACGGGGCGGTCGACCTCGCGGTCTCCGGGGCGACCGAGCTCCGCTGGATGTCGCGCGACGGCGTCGTCAGCGCGGTCCTCGCCGGCGATCCCGACCGGGCGCTCGCGTCGGTCGACCCGGCCGGAGACGTCGACCTGGACGGCGTGACCGATCTGCGCCTGACCTGGCGGACCCCCGGGAGCGGCGGCGGGGGCGGCTCGACGACCACCGGCCCCGGGCAGGACTGGACCGACCTCGTGTCCGGCACCGACGGGGCCGCGGTGCTGTTCACGACCGACCCCGCGCTCGACGACGCGAGCGCGATCCCGGACCGCGACGGGGACGGGGTGCCCGAGCTGGCGGTGGCCCGCGACGGCGCGCTCGACGTGGTGAACCGGGTGACCGGCGCGATCGGCCCGTCGTCGACGCCGGCCGACGGCGGGTTCGGGTTCTCGAACCTCGCGGTGGCGTCGCTGGACCCGGACCCCGACCCCGAGCTGGTGATCGGTGGGCTGTTCCTGGTCCGCGGGATCGAGCTCGACGGGGCGGAGCGGTGGACCGTCGACGGCGGGGGCGCGACGTTCGGAGGGCCGGTGGTCCCGGTCGGCGACCTCGACGGCGACGGGATCGAGGACCTCGTCGCGGGCGACGCGCTCGCGTTCCCGCAAGGGGCGGTCCACGCGGTGTCCGGCGCGACCGGCGGCCGTCTGTGGTCCGACCCGTACCTGTACGGGATCGCCGCGGTCGACGGCGCCGGCGCCGGCACCACCTACGGGACCGCGATCGCCGACGCCGGGGATTGGACCGGTGACGGGGTCCACGAGGTGATCGCCGCCGGAGACCACGACGAGTTCGTGTTCGCCGGGTTCGGCGGCGCGGTCCGGGTCCTCGACGGCGCGACCGGGGCGGTGCTGGTCGAGCTGCGCGAGCTCAGCGGCGGGCTGTCCGCCGGGAGCAAGCTCGGATCCGCGGTCGCGGTGGTCCCGGACGAGGACGGCGACGGGCTGCCGGAGCTGGTGATCGGCCTGGTCGGGGCCCCGTCGGTCGCCGGCGACCCGAACGCCGGCGCGGTCGCGACCCTCGCCTGCGCCCCGTGACCGTGGTCCCCCTCAGGCCGACGGCAACGCGCCGCGCATCGCCAGCGACGCCGGCTCCGCCCCGTCGGTCGCCCCGGCGAGGACAGCGGCCGCGTCGCGGAGGGTGTCGGCGAGCGGCACCACCGCCCCCGGCCCGCCGCGCCACGCCTCGGCCACCCGGAACGGCTGGGTCGACCAGGCGAGCAGCCGCTCGGCTCGCGGTCCCCCGGCCGCGAGCTCCGCCCGGACCGCAGCCGCGATCCGGTGGTGGTCCGCCGACACCGTCGTGGTCGACCGGCTGAGCGCGAGGTCGATCGCCGGCCACTCTCCGCGCGCCGCCCGCCCGGCGTCGAGCACGATCCGCCCGGTCACGTCGCCGTCGTCCGGGATCACGTCCGGCGCGACGTGCGGACCGAACACCACCACCGGCACGCCCGGCCGCCCGGCCACCAGCGCCTCGGTGAGCCGGTCGTCCGCCATCACCCAGCCCCCGCGGGCCTCGGCGAGCGCGAGCGCCGCGCGGACCAGCGCCGGCCCGTCGTCGACGGTCGCGCCCATCACCACCACCGCGTCGGACCACGACCCGAACTCGCGCAGCCCGGGCTCGAAGTCCCTCACGTCCCAGGTCCGGTCGAGCAGCCCGGCGACCACGGTCGGACCGAGCGACCGCGACAGCTCGCCGATCAGCACCAGCTTCCCGACGTTCGCGCCGGCGATCAGCCGGTGGACGCCGCGCTGGGCGAGCGGCGCCAGCAGGTCGATCGCCTTGATCCCGGTTGGCCGGAGCCCGAGGTCCGGCGCGGCCGGGGTCCGGGACGGGATCGCGACGGCGCCGCCACCGTCGAGCGGGCGTCCGGTCGGGTCGATCACCCGCCCGGGAGCGCCGGGGTGGGTCGCGCCGGGGAACCGCGCCCAGTCGTCGGCGCCGCGGCCGCTCGCGTCGAGGGCGCTGCGGTCGGCGCCGGCCGCGATCAGCGCCTCCGCCACGTCCGACCGGCCCCGGTACCGGGCGAGGTGCACCGCGGGCACGCCGCTGCGGGTCCGGACGTTCGGATCGACCCCGGCGGCGAGCAGCACCGGGATCAGCGTCGGCTGGTCGAGCTCGATCGCCGCCAGGAGCTCGTCTCCGTCGACCTCCGCGCCACGAGCGAGCAGCAACCGGACGGCGTCGACGTGCCCGTGCGACACGGCCTCGGCGAGCAGGGTCGCGCCCGCGGGGACGTACCGGGACGCCAGCGCCTCGACGTCCGGGCGGAGCGCGACCGAGATCAGCTCCGGGCGCCGATCGAGCGCGGCGGACAGCAGGTCGATCCGCCCGACGCGGGCAGCGACGAACGCCTGGACGGTGAGCGGGACCTCGAGCGGGACGGACATCGGGACCTCCGACAGCAGCGGTGCGAGGCGCCTCCGGGCATCGTGCAGGCGCTTCTTGACCGTCGAGATCGGCAACCCGAGCAGGTCCGCGATCTCGGCGTGCGAGCTGCCCGACAGGTGAAACAGGGCCACCACCTCCCGCTGTCCGGCCGGCAGCGCCGCCACCGCCCGCCGCACCCGCCGCCGCTCCTGGCGGTCGGTCGCGTCGGACTCGGGATCGCCGTCGGACGCGAGCGACCGGTCGTCGATCGGGTCCGAGGCCCACCCGGGCCTGCGGGTGTGCCGATCCGCGTGCTTGACCACCACCCGCCGGAGCCAGCCGCCGAACGCAGCGGGCTCTCGGAGGGTGGGCAGCAGCCGCCAGGCGTCCAGCAGCGCGTCCTGCGCGACGTCGTCCGCGATCTGCGGCCGGCCGGTGCGCGCGAGGGCGATCGCGGTCGCGAACGCCGCGTACCGCCGGACGAGCTCGGTGAACGCGACCGGGTCTCCGCCCTGTGCGGCGGTGACGATCCGGTCCAGCGGAGCCGCGTCCAGCGCGCTCGCGGGGGAATCCAGCCCCGAGCGGTCGAGCGGAAGATCCAGCCCCGAGCGGTCGAGCGGAAGATCCAGCCCCGAGCGGTCGAGCGGAAGATCCAG
>JBEBJW010000256.1:0-7840 GCA_040079715.1 Myxococcota bacterium
GTGGGCGGCGGTGGGGGGCAGGAGGACGCGGATCATGGACTCTCCCGATGACCGGACCCCTTTAGCCCCCGGCGGGTGTCGTTTCACGTGTCACCGGCAGGCTGAGGCCCCCTTCACCGTCCCGAGCGCAGTCGATGTAGCCCTGTGGCCGGTCGAACGAGCGCCTCGGCGTGTGTTCGGTCGGAGGTGCTAGCCCAGCCACCACCGCCCGGGACCGCGCCCGGACCGGTACACGAGCCCGAGGTTCCCGAGCTCCTCGAGCTCCGCCTGGGCGCGGGCGGTGGTGACGCCGAGCTTTCGGCCGAGCTCCTCGGCGGTCGCCCCGTCGTCTGCCTCGGCCAGCAGGTCGACGATCCTCTCGGTGAGGTCCTCCGGACCCGCGGCAGGGGAGAGTTCCAGCCCCGGGTCGAGCGGCAATCCAGCCCCGAGCGGGAATTCAGCCCCGAGCGGTCGAGCGGGGAATTCAGCCCCGAGCGGTCGAGCGGGGAATTCAGGTGCGGCCGGGACCTTGGCCCGCGTCGCGCTCGGCGCGATGCTCGGCGCGGGCGGGAGCAGCGCGACCTGAGGGACGGTGGATCGCCGGCGCCGGCGGGGGGCGTCGGCGTCGCCCTCGGCGAGCGCGATCGCGTGGGCCGCGGCGGCCCCGGCGTCGTACAGCGGCTGGAGCGCGCGGGGGAGATCGTCGTCGCCGGCGAGCGGACCGAGCGCCATCATCCCCGGTGGTCCGGCGGTGAACCGGAACGGCAGGATCGGCGGCGGGACCGGGCTCGCGAACGGGTCGCCGGTCGGCTCGACGTCCGGTGGGTGCGTCTCCTTGCCCCGGGGGCTCGCGGTGTCCCCCCACCCGCGCCGGAGCTCGGACAGGAGCTGCTCGCGGGTCCGCCCGCGGAGGGTGAACAGCAGGAACGGCTCGCCGTCGAGCGCCTCGCCGAGCACGTGGTGGAGCGCCGCCCCGTGGGTGCACGGGACCGCCCAGTCGCCACAGTCGCAGTCACCGTCGATCTCGTCCGGACGGGGTACGAGCGGGATCCCGGTCGCGTCGAGGGCGGCGAGCAGCTCGTCGTGGACCTCGCCCTCGAGCAGCTTGCCGAGCCAGGTCAGCTTCGACCGGAGGGTGGCGAGCACCTTGGTCCACTCGGCTTCCTCGAACGTCCGAACCCGCACGGTCGGGCGCTTCGGGTCCGGATCCTGGACCTCCGCCAGCGCGGCACCGGGCGCGACCTCGATCTGCGACACCCGACCGGCCCGCGACAGCGTTCGACCGCGGAGGACCCGGCCCTTCAGCCGCTCGTCGAGCGCGTCGAGCATCGCGAGCCACCGGCCGGCGAGCCGCCCGGGCGGGCGCTGGCTCGTCCGGATCCCCGCTGCGCGACCGACGCGCCCATCCATTCCATCGGAACGCACCGCCATTCGGAGGCTTAATCGACGACCGGCGACCCGTCACCGGTCGGACTCAACAGCACGAGTTTCAACAGCGCGTCGTCGTCGAGCTCGGTCACCCAGCGCTCGCCCGACCCGACGACCACGTCGAACAGCTCGCGCTTCTCGTCGAGCAGCGCGTCGATCCTCTCCTCGAGCGTGCCCTCGCACACGAGCTTGTGCACGAGGACCGTCCGTCGCTGCCCGATCCGGTGGGCTCGGTCGGTCGCCTGGTCCTCGACCGCGGGGTTCCACCACCGATCGTAGTGAATGACGTGGGTCGCCTTGGTCAGCGACAGCCCGGTGCCGCCCGCCTTGAGCGACACGAGGAGGACGGTCGGAGCGAGCTCGTCGTCTGCCTGGAACTCGCGGACCATCGCGTCGCGGGTCTGGGCCGGGGTGCCGCCGTGGAGGAACGGGACGGGTTCGTCGAGGATCCCGCGGAGGTGCTGCTGGAGGAGCTCGCCCATCTCGCGGTACTGGGTGAACAGCACGGCCTGCTCGCCGCAGCTCGCGATCTCCTCGATGATCTCGGTGATCCGGTCGAGCTTGCCCGACCGCCCGGTCAGGGTGGTGTCGGTTTCCGGCTCGCGCTTCTTCAGGAATTGGTACGGATGGTTGCAGATCTGCTTCAGCGCGGTCAGCATCGCCAGCACCCGGCCGCGCCGCTCGATCTCGCTCGCCTCGGCGATCTCGGCCATCGCGGCGTCGACTTCCCGCTGGTACAGCGCCCGCTGCTCGGTGGTGAGCACGCAGTACTGGCGGCGCTCGAGCTTGTCCGGGAGGTCGTCGACCACCGTGGGATC
Organism: Myxococcota bacterium; assembly: GCA_040079715.1. Taxonomy (GTDB): domain Bacteria; phylum Myxococcota_A; class UBA796; order UBA796; genus JACKER01. The sequence continues at coordinate 2,226 of JBEBJW010000256.1, forward strand.
GTTCTTGCTGCGGCGGAGGAGGAACGGCGCGACGGTGCGCTTCAGCAGGTTCGCGGCGTCCGGGTCGCCGAACCGCTCGATCGGCACCGCGATCTCGCGCTGGAACGTCGTCCGGGCCCCGAGGAGCCCCGGCACGAGGAACTCCATCACCGACCACAGCTCGTCGAGCCGGTTCTCGACCGGGGTGCCGGTCAACGCGACCCGGTGGTGGGCGGTGAGCCGGCGGGCGGCGCGCGCTCGGCGACTGTCCGGGTTCTTGATCGACTGGGCCTCGTCGAGCGCGACCACGTCCCACGCCTGGTCGCCGATCGACTCGGCGTCGCGGACCAGCAGACCGTAGGTGGTGAGCACCACGTCGGCGTCGGCGATCGACGTGTCCTGCCGATCGAGCCCGTGCCACCGCAGCACCCGCAGCGACGGCGCGAACTTCGCGATCTCCCGCTCCCAGTTGCCGAGCACGCTGGTCGGGCACACCACCAGCGACGGTCCGGACCGCTTCCGGCCGAGCAGGTACGCGATCAGCTGGACGGTCTTGCCGAGCCCCATGTCGTCGGCGAGCAGCGCGCCGAGCCCGAGCGCGCCGAGCGCCGACAGCCAGGCGTAGCCGCGCGACTGGTACGGGCGGAGGGTCGCGACCAGCCCCGGTGGCGGCGGAAGATCCGGGGGATCCCGGAGCGCCTGGAGCACCACCGACAGCCGCTCGTCCGCCACCACCGGAACGCCCTTGTGCGACCCGGTCAGCACGGCATTGAGCGCCTCGGGCGCGCTCATCGTCCCGATCGTGGACAGATCCTTCGGCAGCAGCGCGAGCTCGTCCGGATCCAGGAACACCCAGTCGCCGTGCCAGTGGACGATCGGCCGGTTCGCCTTGCACAGGGCCGCGAACTGCTCGCCGTCGAGCGCCTGGTCGCCGACCAGCACCTCCCACCGATAGGTCAGCAACTCGTTCAGGTCGAGGCGCGGTCCGCCGAGGGTCAGCCGGATCCGGGCCGAGATCCGCTGGCGGCCGGCCCGCTCGAACTCGGCCGGGAGGAGGACCGAGAACCCGCCGCCCTCGAGCGCCGGTCGGCCGGTCTCGAGGAACGACCAGGCCTGGGCCGCGTCGAGGCGCAGGTCGCGCGGGGCGGTCCCGCCGATGCACTCGGCGAGCGGCGGGTACAGGCGGGCGGCGCGGGCGAGCCCCCGGAGCGCAGCCTCGGCGGGGTGGACCAGCACGTCCTCGCCGAGCTTCAGCGATCGCCCCGCGGTCCACGCGGCGGCGACCGGGGCGTGGGTCCGCGGATCGCCGGTCCGGTGGACCAGCGTCCGGAGCGGGAACTTGCCGTCGTCCGCCTCCGGCAGCTCGAGCGCGAACCCGACCCGCGGGAACGGCGCCTCGGCCCGGCTCGCCCAGACCGAGATCCGGTCCGGCGTCGCCTGGGAGCGGGCGTCGCGGACGGTGAACCGGCTGTCGTCCGCCCGGAGCGCCTGGGCGAAGTCGAGCGCCCACCCGCGGGCCGGACCGGCGTAGGTGCCGCTCCGGTACACCGCGTCGACCGCGGCGTCGAGGAACGACCGGATCGTGGCGCGCGGGGAGGCCAGCGGGTCGCGGATCGACGCCTTCACCGGGTCCGAACCCGCGCTCCGCCCGATCGCCGGCAGGGCGGCGACGATCGCCTCGAACCGCTCGCGATCGTCCGGGCGCCCGACCACCGCGATCCACCGGGCGTGCCCGCCGCGGAACGTCGGGACCACCCGCTTGCCGGCCGCGAGCTCGAGCGCGAGCTTGGCGGCGAGCGCGAAGCACCGCACGACATCCGACACCGGCGCGTCGGTCGGGAGCGCGGCGAGCATCCGGAGGACGTCCTTGACCGGCAGCTCGAACCCGTCGACGGTCATCCGCTGGGTCCGGGTCCGGGGGATCGCGATCGGCCGCGTGACCGCCCGTCCGCGCTCGACCGTGCGGAGCGCCGGGAGCTCCGCGAACGCGTCGGGCAGCGCCCCCGCGCGGGCCCACACGAACACGCGGTCGCCGGTCCAGGTCATCTGGAGGTTCGGCGCCGCCACCGGCTCGGGTATGGGCGACGAACTGCTGGTCGAAGTTGCCATGTCCGCCCCCGCGCTCGACCCGTCGGATCCGGCCCGCCTCCGGCACCCACGCCGGGACGCGCCGGCGTCAGAGCGGGTCTTCCGCCTCTTCCTCGTCTTCTTCCTCTTCGTCTTCTTCCTCTTCGTCGTCGCTCTCGGACTCGATCCACTCGATCTCGCACAACCGCTCGAGCAGGCTGACGATCTCCTCGCCGGTGTACTCGAACTCGTCGTTCGACGACATCTCCTCCTCGAGCGTCTCGGACAGGGTTCCGTCGAGCGCGGCTGCCTCTTCGAGCTGGGCGAGCACGTCGTCGATCCCTTCGTTCTCGGCGTAGGTCTCCAGCAGCTCGATCACGTAGGACGCGATCGCCTCGGTGTCCGGGCTGGCCGACACGGCTTCGAGGTACTCATCGAGGTCGTCGACCATGTGGTCCCGCATCGAGTTGGGGAGCTGCACGCAATCCTCCGGTGGCCGAGCCGCTGCGCGGGGCCGGTGGCCCCTGCCTAGCAACTGCGCGTTCTGGTTTCAAGCACATGCGGATCGAACCGCGGAAACTCGCCTCGTTACGTTGAAATGCGGAGGAGGTCGCGCCGGGTGCCTTCGGACGGTCCAACCTGGTAGCCGGATGCGCCCGGATCCGGTGCGACATCCGATGCATCGAAGTATGGTGCGTCGAAGTCTCGCCCGGCTCCCCCGAGGCCGGAATCCAGCCTCGTGCTGCTCGAGACGTCCGGGATCGTGCGGGAATGCCCTCCCAGAGGGAAACCCAGCCCCGAACGGTCCAGCGGGAAACCAATTCAGCGTCGAGAGGTCCCGGCGTGGGTTCGCAATCCCAAGGATCACGGTATACCGACCGGTTGCTGCGTGCGCTACCGAAGACGGACCTGCACTGCCACCTCGACGGTTCGCTGCGGCTGTCGACGCTGATCGAGCTCGCGCGGGAGCGGCGGGTGCCGTTGCCGTCCGAGACCGAGGACGGGCTGCGGGAGCTGGTGTTCAAGACCCAGTACCGCGACCTGCCGGACTACCTGCACGGGTTCGCGTACACCTGCGCGGTGCTGACCGACGAGGAAGCACTGGAGCGGGTGGCGTTCGAGCTCGGCGAGGACTGCCTCGCCGAGGGGGTCCGGTACCTCGAGGTCCGGTTCGCGCCCCAGCTCCACGTCCGGTCCGGCGAGCTCGACATCCCGCGGATCCTCGCCGCGGTCGATCGCGGGCTCGATCGGGTCCGGCGGATCCACGAGGCGACCGAAGGCGTGGTCAGCGGCGGAGAGCCGCCGTTCCGGTACGGTCTGATCTGCTGCGCGATGCGGATGTTCACCGCCGGGTTCGGTCCGTACTTCCGGGGGATCCTGGACGTCCTGCCGAACTGGCCGGTGAAGAAGGTGTACGGGATCGCGAGCCTGTCGCTGGCGCGGGCGGTCGTCGACGCGCGGGATCGGCTCGGGCTGCCGGTCGTCGGGTTCGATCTCGCGGGGGCCGAGGCCGGGCACCCGGCGCACGACCACGTCGAGGCGTACGCCTACTGCCACCGTCACTTCCTGAAGAAGACGGTCCACGCGGGCGAGGCGTATGGTCCGGAGAGCATCTTCGAGGCGATCACCCGGCTGAACGCCGATCGGATCGGGCACGGCACCCATCTGTATGCAGTCGAGCAGGTGGAGGACGACGATCCGCACCGGTACGTCCGCAACCTGTCGGAGTACATCGCCGACCGGCGGATCCTGATCGAGGTCTGCATCACCAGCAACATGCAGACGATGCCGGAGGTCCGCCGGGTGCAGGATCACCCGCTCGGGCGGATGGTCCAGGATCGACTGTCGGTCACGCTGTGCACCGACAACCGACTGGTGTCGCGGACCACGGTGTCGCACGAGCTCCAGCTCGCGGTCGACGCGTTCGACATCGGTCCGGCCGAGCTCCGGAACACGATCCTCCACGGATTCAAGCGCAGTTTCTTCCCGGGGTCGTACAAGGAGAAGCGCGCGTACGTCCGCAAGGTGATCGACTACTACGACCGGGTGGCGGCGGCGAACGGGCTGCCGGCGGTCGCGCGGGGCTCTGGAGGCTGAGCAGGGGGCTGAGCAGGGGGCCGAGCCCAGGGCTGAGCCGAGTCACACGGGGAGGGGATCGCCCTCGACCACCACCGCGTCCGACACCGGCATCGGCCCGAGCGCGCCCACCCCGAGGACCAGCGGGACCAGCCGCCGGTAGTTCGCGCCGAGCGCCGAGTTGAGCGACAGCACCGTCATCGCGACCCCGAGCGGGCCGGTGACGAGGTACACCCCGGACAACCCCGTGCGGATCACCCCGACCCACGGCCCGACCACCGGGATCAGCGGCAACAGCCGACCGATCGGGGACTTCAGCAGCGCCAGCACCTTGCCCGTGCCCCACCGGGTGGCGAGCGAGCCGGTGGCGCCGGAGCCCCACCCGAGCGAGGCCGCCCACGACGGCGCGGTGTGCGCCCGGGTGGCCGGGTCGAGCTCGTCGAACGCGATCCCGTGGCTCGGCAGATCGGCGACCAGCGCGCGGGTCAGCGCCTCGATCTGGCCCCACACCGGCACGTCCGGGTCGACCCGGGCGTCGACCTTCAGCTTGCGCGCGAGGTGGCGGACGATCTCGTCGAGCGAGGCGCGCTCGGACAGGTAGCCGAGCGGGGTCGAGTAGTTCCACCAGATCGCGTCGGCGATCCGCGCGGCGAGCTCGGCCGCGGTCGTAGCCCCACGCGGGTCGACCTCCGACGCCTCGAGGATCGTGCGGAGCGCCTCCGGATCGTGGACTGCGAGGGTCGCCTGGAGCTGATCGCGGGACACGGCCATCGGTCCTCCCTGGTACGAACCTACGGATCCTGGTGGTCCAGTATTGCAGGATCCGGATCCGTGTCGTCGGAGGAAGTGTCGACGCTGTCTCCCGGGATCGCGTAGTCGCCGGAGAGCCAGCGATCGAGGTCGATCATCCGGCACCGCTTCGAACAGAACGGGCGATCGCGGTTCGGGGACGTGGCGTCGAGCGACACCGGTGTGCCGCAGATCGGGCAGGGTCGGTCCATGGCTCCCCCCTTAGCCCGTGAGGACGACCAAAACCTGTCCGCTTCGCCCGGAGGGTGGGCGTTATGGATGGCCGGTCGCTGGCGGACGCGCGTCGGCGGGGAGGTAACGATGTCGGTGAACAAGGTAATCCTGGTCGGGAACCTCGGGGGCGATCCCGAGACCCGCACCACCGGCGGCGGCACGGTCGTGGCCACGCTGCGGCTCGCGACGACCGATCGGCGCAAGGACGAGTCCGGGCAGTGGGCCGACGCGACCGAGTGGCACCGGGTCGTGTGCTTCGGCAAGGTCGCGGAGAACGTCGCCCGGTTCCTGAAGAAGGGCCGGCAGATCTACATCGAGGGCAAGATCCGCACCCGGAAGTGGCAAGACAAGGACGGGCAGGACCGGTACACCACCGAGGTCATCGCCGACACCGTGCAGTTCCTCGGCGGTCGCGACGGCGGCGGCGGCGGCGGCGGTCGCGACGGCGGCGCGGATGGTGGGGGCGGAGG
>JBEBJW010000257.1:0-7811 GCA_040079715.1 Myxococcota bacterium
CCGCGCCCGCCCGCGATGTCTTCGGCGGGGGCGACGGTGACCCTGACGGTGCCGACGGCGGTGTCCGGCGGGGTCGAGGCGCTGGCCCGGACCCTCGGGGTGACGCCGTTCTTCGTGTGGCTCGCCGGGTTCGAGGTCCTGCTCCACCGGTACACCGGCGACACCGATCTGTGCGTCGGCACGACCCTCGCGAACCGCGGCTCCGCCGACGCCGAGCGGGTGATCGGGCTGTTCGTGAACACGCTGGTCCTCCGGGTCGGCCTCGACGGGGACCCGACGTTCCGCGAGGTGATCCGGCGGGTCCGCGCGGCGTCGCTCGACGCGTGGACCCACCACGAGGTGCCGTTCGATCGGGTGGTCGACGCGATCCAGCCGGTCCGCGACCCGAGCCGGTCGCCGCTGTTCCAGGTGCTGTTCACCCAGAACCCGGAGATGCGCCTGCCGGAGATCCCGGGGCTGGCGCTGTCCGCGTACGTCCCGCCGCGGTCGTCGGCCCAGGTCGACCTGTCGGTGTACCTCGCGCAGCGCGACGGCCACCAGCTCGTGACCCTCGAGTACGCGACCGCGCTGTTCGACCGGGCGACGATCGAGCGGCTCGGCGACCACTTCGTCGCCGCGGTGCAGGCCGGGGTCGGAGCGCTCGACCGGCCGATCGCGACCTTGCCGCTGCTGTCCGACGCCGAGGCCGACGCGATCGAGGCGTGGAACCGCCCGCTGCCCGCCGGGGCCGACCCGACCGACGACCGGACGGTGATCGACCGGTTCCTGGCCCAGGTCGCCGCGACCCCGGACGCCCCCGCGGTGGTGGCCGGCGACGAGGTCCTGACGTACCGGGCGCTCGCCGAGCGCGCCGAGGCCGTCGCCCGCGGGCTCGGGGTCGGCCCCGAGGACCGGGTGGCGCTGATGGTCGACCGCGACGCCCACCTGGTGGACGCGGTGCTCGGGATCCTGTGGTCCGGCGCGGCGTACGTCCCGCTCGACCCGACGTACCCGGCCGACCGGCTCCGGTACATGGTCGATCACGCCGCCCCGACCGTGGTCCTGACCCACCGGCGGCTGCTCGCCGAGGTTCCGCCGACGTCCGCGCGGGTGGTGGCGGTCGACGGGCCGCTGCCGTCCGGGCCCCCGCCGGTGCCGCCGCACCCGGAGGCCGTCGCGTACTGCATCTACACCTCCGGCTCGACCGGCCGCCCGAAGGGGGTCGCGGTCCGCCACCGGTCGCTCGCGGCGTTCCTGGCGTCGATGGGGGACGCGCCCGGGCTCGCCCCGTCGGACCGGGTGCTGGCGGCGACGTCGCTGTCGTTCGACATCGCCGGGCTCGAGCTGCTGCTGCCGCTGGTGACCGGCGCGGCGGTGGTCCTGATCGACCGGGCGACGGCCGCGGATCCGGACGCGCTCGGGGCGGTGGTCCGCGCGGCCGGGGTCACGGTGGTCCAGGCGACCCCGTCCGCGTGGCGCGCGATGCTCCCGGCGCTCGACGGGTGCCGGCTGACCGCGCTGTGCGGCGGCGAGGCGCTGCCCCCGGACCTGGCTGGCGCGATGGTCGACCGGTTCGGCGCGGTGTGGAACCTGTACGGCCCGACCGAGACCACGATCTGGTCGGCGGTCCGGAAGATCGACCGCGACCAGCCCGAAGTCGTGATCGGCGCCCCGACCCGCGACACCCGGCTCGAGGTGCTGGACCCCGCGCTCGAGCGGGTCCCCGTCGGGGTGGCCGGCGAGCTGTACATCGGCGGCGTCGGGCTCGCCCGCGGGTACCTCCACCGGCCGGACCTGACCGCCGACCGGTTCGTCCCCGACCCGCACCGGACCGGCGCTCGGCTGTACCGGACCGGCGACCGCGTCCGCCGGCGGATCGACGGGACGCTCGAGTTCCTCGGGCGCCTCGACCACCAGGTCAAGGTCCGCGGGTTCCGGATCGAGCTCGGCGAGATCGAGGTCACCCTCCAGGCCCAGCCCGGCGTCGACGCGAGCGTGGTGGTCGTCCGCGGGGACGCGCTGGTGGCCTACTGGGTCGGCGCCGCGACCGCCGACGCGCTGCAGGCGGCGCTGTCGGCCACGTTGCCGGCGTACCTCGTCCCGTCCGCGTGGGTCCGCCTGCCGGTCCTGCCGGAGACCCCGAACGGCAAGCTCGACCGGGCGGCCCTGCCGGACCCCGACCGCGGCCCGTCGACGGCGGTGGCCCCGCGGACCCCGACCGAGGCCGCCCTGGCGAAGGTGTGGGCCGAGGTGCTCGGCCGCGACGGGATCGGCGTGACCGACGACTTCTTCGCGTCCGGCGGGCACTCGCTCCTCGCGACCCGGCTCGTGTCGCGGATCCGGCACGAGCTCGGGGTCGAGCTGCCGCTCCGCCGCCTGTTCGACGCGCCGACGATCGCCCGGCTCGCCGTCGCGATCACCGGCGCCGCCGCCGCGACGACGCCGATCCCGGTCGGCCCGATCGACGCGCCCGCGCCGCTGTCGCCGTCGCAGGAGCGCCTGTGGTTCCTCGAGCAGCTCCGCCCGGGCGAGGCGACGTACCACATCGCCGGCGGGCTCCGGTTGACCGGCGCGCTCGACCGCGACCGGCTCCGCGCCGCGCTCCAGACGGTGGTCGATCGGCACGGCGCGCTCCGCACCGCGCTGTACGCCGACGGGGACCGCGCGGTCCAACAGGTCCGCCCGGTCACGGTGACCCTGCCGGTCGACGACCTCGGCTGGCTGCCCCCGGCTGCCCGGGAGGCCAAGGTCCGGGCGATCGCGGCGCGCGAGGCGTCGACCCCGTTCGATCTCGGGGCCCCGCCGCTGGTCCGGGCCCGGCTCGTGGCCCTCGCGCCGGATCAGCACCTGCTGCTGGTCACCGTCCACCACATCGTGTCCGACGGGTGGTCGATCGGGGTGCTGCTGGGCGAGCTCGCGACCGCGTACCGCGGCGAGGCGCTGCCGCCGCTGCCGGTCCAGCTCGTGGACGTGGCGCGGTGGCAGGCCGATCCGGCCCGGACGTCCGCCGCCGACCTCGAGGCGTGGCGGGCCGAGCTCGCCGGCGCCCCGGTCCTCGCCCTGCCGACCGACCGGAGCCGGCCGCCGGTCCAGTCGACCGCCGGGGCGACCCTCGCGGTGACCGTGCCGGCCGCCGTCGTCGCCGCGGTGACCGCGACCGCCCGGGCCCACGGGGTCACCCCGTTCGTGGTGTGGCTCGCCGGGTTCGCGATCGTGCTCCGGCGGTACACCGGCCAGGCCGATCTGGTCGTCGGGACCACCGTCGCGAACCGGGACCGGACCGAGACCGAGCCGCTGATCGGGCTGCTGGTGAACACCCTCGCGCTCAGGCTCGACCTGTCGGGGTCGCCGGACCTCCGGCGGGTGATCGACCGGGTGCGGCGGACCACGATCGACGCGTGGTCGCGCCAGGACGTGCCGTTCGACCGGGTGGTCGACGCGGTCCAGCCGGCGCGGGACCAGAGCCGGTCGCCGCTGTTCCAGGTCCTGTTCACCCAGGATCCGCCGACGTCGCTGCCGGAGATCCCCGGCCTGACGATCGAGCCGCTCCGGCCGGACCCCGGGACGTCCCGGTTCGACCTGTCGGTGTTCGTGGCCGAGCGCGACGGGGCCGTCACCGTCGGGTTCGAGTACGCGACCGCCCTGTTCGACCCGGCGACGATCGAGCAGCTCGCGGCGCACTACGTCGCCGGGCTGACCGCGGCCCTCGCGTCCCCGAGCCGCCCGATCGACGCGCTGCCGCTCCTGTCCGACGCCGAGCTCGCGGGCCTGCGGTCCCTCGGGGCCGGCCCCGCGCGGTCTCCGTCGACCGACACCCTGGTGAACCGGCTCCGGGCCCAGGTCGCGCGGACCCCGGACGCGGTGGCGCTGGTGGTGGGCGAGGCGCGGTGGACCTACGCCGAGCTCGACGCTGCGGCGGCGCTGATCGCCGGTCGGTTGGTCGCTCAGGGGGCGCGCCCGGGGGCGGTGGTCGGGCTGGCGCTGTCGCGCGGTCCCGGCCTCGTGCCGGCGGTGCTCGGGGTGCTGCGATCCGGGGCGGCGTACCTGCCGATCGATCTGGGGTGGCCCGCCGACCGCCGGGCGTTCGTGGTCGACGATCTGCGGCCGGTCGCGGTCCTGACCGACGCGGACCTCGACGGGCTCGCTGCCGACGATGCCGGGATCGCGGACCCGGCCGAGGACCCCGACGTCGCCGGGCCGACCGCCGAGGACCTCGCGTACTTCGTGTACACCTCCGGCTCGACCGGTCGGCCGAAGGCGGTGGCGCTGACCCACCGATCGGCGGTGGCCCGGGTCGACTGGGCGGCGGCCGCCTACTCCGACGCCGAGCGGTCCGGGGTGCTGGCCGCGACGTCGCTGACGTTCGACCTGTCGGTGTTCGAGCTGTTCGCGCCGCTGTGCACCGGCGGGGCGGTGATCCTCGCCGCCGACGCGCTGGCGCTGCCGTCGCTGCCGGCGCGGACCGCGGTCACGCTGGTGAACACGGTGCCGTCGGCCGCGACCGAGCTCGCGCGGCTCGGGGCGATCCCGGTCGGCGCGACGGTGAACCTCGCGGGCGAGGCGCTGCCGGGCCCGCTGGTGGCCGCGCTGTACGCCCGCGGTGCTGGCCGGGTGGTCAACCTGTACGGACCGTCCGAGGACACGACCTACTCGACCGGGGCGGAGCTGTCGCCGGACGGGGGCACGCCGCCGATCGGCCGCCCGCTCCCCGGCACGACCGCCTACGTGGTCGATCCGCACGGGGCGCTGGTCCCGCGCGGGGTGGTCGGCGAGCTGTGGCTCGGCGGGATCGGGCAGGCCCGCGGGTACGCCGGGCGACCGGACCTGACCGCCGACCGGTTCGTCCCGGATCCGTGGGGCGTCGGGGGCCGGCTGTACCGGACCGGCGATCTGGCGCGGTGGTCGACCGACGGGGAGCTCCAGTTCCTCGGGCGGGCCGACCACCAGGTCAAGCTGCGCGGGTTCCGGATCGAGCTCGGCGAGATCGAGGCGACCCTCCGGTCCCACCCGTCGGTCACCGCGGCGGCGGTCGGGGTCCGGCGCGACCAGCTCGCCGCCTGGCTGTCGGTCGAGGCCCCGGTCGACGAGGCAGAGCTGCGCGCGCTCGTCGCCGCGAAGCTGCCCGCGTACATGATGCCGACCTGGTTCGTGACCCTGCCGGTCCTCCCGACGACCGCGACCGGCAAGATCGACCGCAAGGCCCTGCCGGACGTGGTCGCCGCCCCGTCGGCGAGGACCGCGCCCCGGACCCCGACGGAGCGCCGGCTGGCGGCGATCTGGTCCGAGGTGCTCGGGATCGACGCCGTCGGCCCGGACGACGACTTCTTCGCGCTCGGCGGCCACTCGCTGCTCGCGATCCGCGTGATCACCCGGATCCACCGCGATCTCGGGGTCGAGCTGCCGCTCCGGACCCTGTTCGACGCCCCGACGCTCGGCGCCCTCGCGGCCCGACTCGAGCCGCCGCGCGATCCCCGCGATCCGACCGACGTCCCCGACCCGCGCCAGCCCGCGGACCGCGCGGACGTCCCGCTCCCCGACCGTGACTTCGCTCCCGCCCCGGCCGAGCCCGCGGTCGCCGGGGTGTCGTTCGCTCAGCAGCGCCAGTGGTTCCTCGACCGGCTGAGCCCCGGGGATCCCACGTACAACCTGCCGACCGCGCTCCGGCTGACCGGTCCGCTCGACCTCGGGCGGCTCGAGCGGGCGCTCGCGGCGGTGGTCGCCCGCCACGCCCCCCTCCGGACCACGTTCGCCGTCGGAGAGGACGGGGAGCCGCGCGCGGTGCTCGCGCAGACGGGGCCGGTCGCGCTGCCGGTCGACCCGGTGACCGACCTCGACCGGCAGGTGGCGGACGAGATCGCGCGCCCGTTCGATCTCGCGCAGGGGCCGGTGATCCGGGCCCGGGTGCTGCGCGAGGGGCCGCTGGCCCACGTCCTGGTCGTGACGATCCACCACGTCGCGAGCGACGGCTGGTCGACGTCGGTGCTCCTGCGCGAGCTGGCGGAGCAGTACGAGCAGCCGGGCCCGCGCCCGCCGCTCCCGACGACGTACCTCGACCACGCCCGGGCCGAGCGGGAGCGCCTGTCCGGCCGCCACCTCGCCGAGGAGCTCCGGTGGTGGGTCGACGCCCTCCGCGACGCCCCGCCGCTCGCGCTGCCGACCGATCGGCCCCGCGGACCGATCCGGGCGACCGACGGCGCGACGCTCCGGTTCGACCTCGGGGCGGACCTCGTCGGGGCGGTCGCCGCCCACGCCGCCGCGACCCGGACCACCCCGTTCCTGGTGCTGCTGGCCGGGTTCGCCGCGGTCCTCCACCGGTGGACCGGACAGGACGACCTGTCGATCGGCACCCCGGTCGCGAACCGGTCGACCCCGGACGTCGAGGGCCTGATCGGGCTGTTCGCGAACACGCTGGTCCTCCGGACGGACCTCGGCGGCCGGCCGTCGTTCGCCGCGCTGGTCGAGCGGGTCCGGGAGACCGCGCTCGCCGCGTGGTCCCACCCGGAGGTGCCGTTCGAGAAGGTGGTCGAGGCGGTCCAGCCGGCGCGCGACCAAGGCCGGACGCCGCTGTTCCAGGCGCTGTTCACCGTGATCGCCCCGGAGGTCGCGCCGCCGTTCGGGGCGCTCGGGGTCGAGTCGGTGAAGCTCGCGTCCCGGACCGCGAAGTTCGACCTGTCGCTGTTCGTGACCCCCGACGGCTCGGCGGTGCTCGAGTACGCCACCGCGCTGTTCGACCGGGCGACGGTCGAGCGGCTGGCGGCCCACTGGCGGGCGGTGACCCGCGCCGGGCTCGCGGCGCCGGACCAGCCGATCGCGACCCTGCCGATCCTGTCCGACGCCGAGCAGGCCGCGCTCCTCGCCCTCGGGGCGGGCCCGGCGCTCGCCCCGACCGGCGACACGCTGGTCGACCGGTTCCGGGCCCAGGCGGCGCGGACCCCGGACGCGACGGCGGTGGTCGTCGGGGCCGAGGCGTGGACCTACCGGGCCCTCGACCAGGCGTCCGACCGGCTCGCCCGCGGCCTCGTCGCCCGCGGGGCCGGTCCGGGGCGGTTCGTCGGGATCCGGGTCACCCGCGGCCCGGCGCTGGTCCCGGTGGTCCTGGCGGTGCTGAAGAGCGGTGCCGGGTACGTCCCGCTCGACCCGAGCTACCCCGAGGACCGGCTCGCGTTCATGGTCGCCGACAGCGACCCGGTGGCGGTGGTCACCGACGCGGACGTCCCGGCCCTCGACCGCGCCGGGGCGGACCGCGACGGCCTCGGCGTCGCCGCCCTGCCGACCGTGGTCGACCGCGATCTCGCGTACCTGATCTACACCTCCGGCTCGACCGGTCGCCCGAAGGCCGTCGCGATCGAGCACCGGAGCGCGGTCGCCCGGCTCGACTGGGCCCGGACCGCGTTCCCGCCGGAGGCGCTCGCCGGAGTGCTGGCCGGGACCTCGCTGTCGTTCGACCTGTCGGTGTTCGAGCTGTTCGCGCCGCTGACCACCGGCGGGACGGTGATCCTCGCCGCCGACGCGGTGTCGCTCCCGACCCTGCCGGCGCGCGACCGGGTCCGGCTGGTCAACACCGTGCCGTCGGCGGCCGCCGAGCTCGTCCGCCTCGGCGCGCTGCGCGGGATCCCGACGGTGAACCTCGCCGGGGAGGCCCTGCCGCGACCGCTGGTCGACGCGCTGTACGCCGCCGGCGTCGCCCGGGTGACGAACCTGTACGGGCCGTCCGAGGACACGACGTACTCGACCGGGACGGACGTGCCGCGGGACGAGCTCGGCGACCCGTCGATCGGGACGTCGCTGCCCGGGACGGTCGCGTACGTGGTCGACCGCGAGGGGGCCCTCGC
>JBEBJW010000258.1:0-7808 GCA_040079715.1 Myxococcota bacterium
AGGTGTCGGCCGCGGACCGGAGCGCGTCGGCGGCGTCGGGGTCAGGCCACTCGAGCCCGGACGCGAACAACGGCGCGAACCCGGCGGTGGTCGCCGCGAACGCCGCCTCGACCTCCGGATGGACGGGCGCCGGCGGGGCCCGATCGGCGCGGGCCGTGGGGGCGACCGCGTCTCCGGTCAACGGCTCGAGCCCGAGGTGGACCTCCTGGACCAGGCCCGGCCGGCGGAGGGCGGTGCGGACGGGCTGGTCGAACACCGCGGTGTACGGCTCGAACCTGACCTCTCCGCCCGCGACGTACACCCGGCCGAACATCCCGGCGGGCGGCGGGCCGGCGGCGAGCCGGGCGAGGTTGTCGATCAACAGGTCGCGCTCGGCCCGGATCGGCACCACCACCCGCAACACCGCGCCGGAGGTGTCCACCAGCTCGGCCGACGCCAGCGCGCGCGTCTGGTCGAGCTCCACCCGGCGCACCGCGGCCAGCGGGACGAACCCGTGGACCCCGCCGGCGCCGCCCACCGGCTCGAGCTCGCCCGCGGTGAGCCGCGCCACGAGCCGATCGGCGGTCCCCGCGACCTCGGCGTACGCCCGGGCCCCCCGCGGCGGTCGGGGCACGGCGACCAGGTCTCGGTGGAGCGACACCCGGCCGTCGTCCGAGATCCGCACGTCGTCGAGCGCCCACGCGCCGTGCGCCAGCTCGCACAGGGTGATCATCACCCGCTCGGAGATCGGGTGGACCCACAGCCGGCGCGGATCGGTCCCGAACGCCGCCGACGGCCGCGCCACCGCCGCCTGGAGGAACCGCCCCGTCTCGGGGGCCCACAAGTGGACGGTGATCCCGACGAACCCGGTGTCCGACACCCACCCGACCGCCCCGAGCGACACCACCTCGAGGGCCCCGACCACCGGTTGGTAGGTCCGGCGCGCCACCCCGAGCGCCGCGAGCGCCGCGGGATCGTCCGGCGCGGCGCGGATCGCACGGCGCGCGGCGTGGACCAGCCAAAAGATTCGGTTGCAGGCACCGATCCACGAGCCGATCCGGAAGGTGGGATCGCGCTCGAGGTACCGGGTGGTCAGGGTCGCCCACGCGCCGAGCTCGCGCTCGATCCGCACCAGGCCGCCGTGGTGTGCGGTCCGGGCAACCTCGACCAGCTCGTCGACCATCGACGCGCTCGATCGTTCCACCCCGATCTCGACCCACCGGCGAACCAGGTCGGCCACTTCGTCGATCGCCTGGTTCGACCGAGCACGATCCACCGACACGCCGCAACTCCCGCGTAACTGCTCCCGGCCGGTCGTCGGCCGATGATTCTCTCGTGGACGCCCGGCCCTGGCGGCTCCACGGACCGGCGACCCCCCCGGGTCATCCCCTCCACCGCTCCGCGGTCCGTCCGGCGCCGGGCGTCATCCACTTACCCACTCGCGCGCGACTCGGTGTAGAGTCGACCCGATGACTGCCACATTCGAGCTGGTGGTGGAGGGGGAGGGCGTGACCCCCCACTCGGTGTCGATCTCCAAGCGCCCGTATTCGATCGGCCGCGGACCGGGTAACGACCTGGTGGTGCCCGATGGCATGGTGAGCTGGGAGCACCTGAAGGTGTGGTCCGACCGCGGCCTGGTGTGGTGCGCGGACGCCGGAAGCACCAACGGGACCTACGTGAACGGCGAGAAAATCAGCGGCACGGTCCAGCTGAAGATCGGCGACCGGATCACGGTGGGGAGCAACAAGGTGATCCTGCTCG
Organism: Myxococcota bacterium; assembly: GCA_040079715.1. Classification (GTDB taxonomy): domain Bacteria; phylum Myxococcota_A; class UBA796; order UBA796; genus JACKER01. Next base: position 1,741 of record JBEBJW010000258.1, read on the forward strand.
TGCAGCTGCACGGCACGGAGGCCTTCAACCCCCAGGCGACCAATCGGTCGGTGGCGCTCGAAGAGATCGCCACCGGGCTGCAGCACCCGTTCCGGAGCACCCGGTTCATCATCGGGAGCGCGTCGGACGCCGATCTCCGGATCCCGTCGGCCAAGCCGTACCACGTCGAGTGCGCGGTCCACGGTCCGGACGAGATCTGGATGCTGATCGACAACGAGGATCGGCCGCTCGAGCTCGGGTCGGAGTTCGACGTGGCCGGCGTGCGGTTCCGGCTGGTCGAGGTCGACATCCCGCGCGCGCCGACGATCCAGCCCCAGAAGGACCGGTTCCCGTACCGGCTGGGGGCGACGCTCGACGGGCCGACCGGGCCGATGGCGGAGCTCGAGAACATCACCAACGGCAAGCGGTGCCGGATCGACGCCGAGACGCGCGCGATCCTGCTGTTCCTGTTGGGCAAGAAGTACGAGGAAGACCGCCAGAAGGACGTCCTGAAGGACGAGATCGGGTGGTGCCCGGACGACGACGTGATCGTCGGGGTGTGGGGTCGCGCGGGCCTCGCGGACGGCGCCAACCGGCTGAAGGTGCTGGTCCACCGGCTCCGGGCCGAGATCGAGCGCGCCGGGTTCGACCCGTGGTTCATCGAGCGCCGGCGCCGGTTCATCCGCGTCCGGATCCGCGAGTTCCAGACGTCCGGCTGAGCCGGGGATACACCTCGGGCGTGGGTCTCGTTCCCGTCCTCGTCGCGCTGGGCCTGTGGGTGGGGATCGCCGCCGGCTGGCGGGTCACGCCCCAGGCGCCGCCGAGCCTGTCGCACGCCGGTGTGCGGTGGCGGATCCGGCACGTCGACCAGCTCGGCCTGCGCGGCGCGCTGTGGATGATCGGTACGCTCGGGGTGCTGTGGCTCGGGTGGTACACCCTGGCCGCGCTGCTGGTGGCCCTCGCCGGCGCCTCGGCGTTCGCGTCCGCCCTCGGCTGGACCCCGCTGGTCGCGACCCTCGCGGCGCTGGTGGCGGTGCCGGTGGTCGCGCGCTGGTCATGGACCGAGATCACGGCCGACCCGACCCGGATCCGGATCGCCCGCCCGTGGCCGCGCCGGCCGATCGAGCTGCCGTGGTCGGAGGTGTCCGGGATCGAGGCCGACCGCGGCACGTTGACCGTCGCGACCCGATCCGGGACGATCCACCTCGACGCCCCGCTCGCGACCGAGCCCGATCTGGCGCGGTTCGTCGCGTGGTGCGCCGCAGGGCGGGCCGGACGGATCGAGGCCGAACCGGTCCGGGCCGCGCCGCCGCCGGCCGCGCTCACGACGCTGCTCCGCCAGGCGCCGGTCAGCCGAGCCAGCGCCCGAGCCGGTCCGCCAACGCAGCCGGAGTGACCGCCCCGACCCACCACCCCGCCGTGGCGAGGTCCCGGGCGAACCGCTCGTCGTATGCGGCCCGGCCGTCGGCCGTCACCGCGCACAGCCCCAGGCACCGGACCCCCTCCGTCGCGAGCTCCCGCGCCAAGCCCAGCGACGGCTCCGGCGGATCGAACACCTGGAAGTCCGACACCACCGCGAGCACCGTCCGGTCCGGCACGGTCACGAGATCCGCGCAGTACCGCAGCGCCGGGTACAGGTTCGTCCCGCCGCCGAGCTGGGTCGCGAGCAGCACCTCGAGTGGATCGTGGACCCGGTCCGACAGGTCGACCACCCGATGGTCCCAGGTGACCAGGTGGACCGTCACCGACGGCAGCGCAGCGAACACCGCAGCGGTCACCGACGCGTGGACCAGGTTGTCGAGCATCGAGCCCGACTGATCCACCGCCAGGATGATTCGCCACGCCGACCGCGCCCGTTGGCGGTGGCGGTACGCGATCCGGTCGACCCCGAGCCGCCGCCGCTCCGGATCCCAGTTCCGGAGGTTCTTTCGGATCGTCTTGGTCCAATCCGCGTTCCGGAACGTCCGGACCGGGGGTGGCGCGTCGGGATCCGGGGCTCCGCGCAGCGCTCGGGTCGCGTCGGTGCGGAGCCGCGCGGCGAGCTGGTCGACCACCGTCCGGATCACCTTGCGCGCCACCGTCAGCACCTCCGGTGCCATCTGGTGCTTGGTCGCGAGGATCACGCCCACCAGGTCGAGGGTCGGCTCGAGCGACGCGAGCACCGTCGGGTCGGTGACGAGCTCGGTCAGCCGGTACCGCACCAGCGCGTCGCGCTCGAGCACCTCGACCGCCTCTCGCGGGAACAAGGTCCGAACGCCGCGGATCCACGCCGGGATCGTCAGACCGGAGCCGCCGGTCCCCGCCCGCTGGTGACCGCGCGCCTCGTGCTCGCGGTCGTACAGGTACGACAGGACCCGGTCGCGGTCCACCGCCCGCGCGTCCTCCTCGCCGTCCCCCGCCCCGGGCGCCGCGAGCGGCAACGGATCCTCGGCGTGGCGCCCGAGCAACAACCGCCACCGGACGGCGGACCGCAGCGTGTCGTCGGCCATCGCCCGCGTGTATCCCGCGCGCGGAGGCGGCGTACCAGGTACCGTGCCGCCCGCAGGAGGAACCATGTCGAACCGCTGGGTCGTCGCGATGAGTGTTCTGGCGATCGGTTGCACCCGGACGCCCCCGGACGGGACCAGCGGCTCGGTGGCCGACACGAAGGACGCTGACACCGACACGGACGCGGACACGGACACGGACACGGACACCGACGCGGACACCGACGCCGACAGCGACAGCGACAGCGACACCGACGCGGACACCGACAGCGACGCCGACGTCGACACCGGCACCGGCCCGACCGACACCGGCACCCCGGTCGACCCGGTGGTCCGGGTGATGACCTGGAACGTCGAGACCCTCGGCAGCCCCGGCACCACCGAGTTCGACGCGGTGGCGGCGGTGATCGCGCGGATCGACCCGGACGTGATCGGACTGAACGAGATCGACTACGACGAGGAGGACGAGGTCCAGCAGCTGGCCGACCAGCTCGGGTACCCGACCGTCGTCGTCGCGTACACGAACCCGTTCGGCGGCCTGCACAACGCGATGCTGACCCGGCTGCCGGTGATCGCGTCGACGATCTGGACCAGCGACGTGTTGTCCGGCGACCCGGACGCGAACGACGTGACCCGCCTGCCGGTGTCGATCGAGGTCGAGACGCCGAACGGCGGCGCGCTGGTGGTGGTGTCCGAGCACTGGAAGAGCGGGTTCGAGATCATCGACGAGTTCCGGCGGGTGGTCGACTCGATCCGGGTGGTCCAGGCGGCCGGCCAGGCCTCGACCGCGGACATCGTCACGATGGGCGACATGAACGCGGAGATCGGCGAGTACCACTCGGTGCCGACCTGGTACTACACGCCGATCGACGCCCCATCGAGCTTCGTCCTCGGCGATGATCTCCAGACCCGCCTCGACAACGGCGGGATCGCGAACGACGTGTTCCTGCCGCTCACCGACATCGGCCTGACCCGGATCGACGCGCTCCAGGCCGACGGCGAGCCCGCGACCCGCGACGTCTCCGGCCGGATCATCGACCACCTGTTCGTGTCGGGCGGGGTCACGATCGTCGGCTCCGAGATCTACGACGCCCGCGACGAGGGGCTCCCCGGGCTCGACAAGCCCGGACCGGTGCCCGTCGACACCGCGTGCGCCGACGCGTCCGACCACTTCCCGGTGTACGCGGACCTGACGGTCGCGCCGTAGGCGACGGGCCCCGAACCCCCGGGCCGGCCGGACCGTACTACCGGCGGCGACTGCCCGTGTCGCCGCTCGCCACATCGACCGGGCGGTACACCTCGGACGGCTCGAGGTGGATCCAGTAGTGACCGTGCGGCAGCGCGAGCGGCGGCTCGGCGAACCGGACCTCGTCTCCGCGGGCGAGGTAGCACCGGATCGGGGCCTGGATGTTCCACCCGTTCTCGGCGGTGGGCGGCGCGGCGCGGACCCGCACCGGGTGATTCACCACGTACGGCGACTCGGGCTTCCCGCGCCCGGCATAGAACCAGCCGCTGACCTTGCACGGCTTCTCGAGGTCCGGAGCAGCGGAAGGCTCCAATGGTCCCTCGGGTGGCCCATCCTCCACCCGAGGGACCCGGGTCACCGAGCCCATCGGCTCATCGGCGACCAGAGGAGCGACCCGGTCGGGCGCCACCGGAGCGGCAGACTCGACCGGAACGGCGGCCGGAGCCGCCACCACGACCCGCGGCCCGGGGGCGACGGGCACCTGAGCCGGAGCGGGAGCCGGTGTCGCGGGAGCCGGCGACGAGGCGCTCGCCGCGACCGGCGCGGACCGAGCGCCCGCGGCCGCGAGCCCCGCCCACACGCCCACCGACGCGAGCGACACGACCAACAACACCGCCAGCGCGACCCCGGCGAGGGTCAACACGGCGTACGCCCGCGACGACTCGCGCGGCACCGGCGTGACCGGCGCGGCGGTGCCTCCGAACAGCGAGGCCGCCTCGTCGAGCGCGAGATCACCGGGACAGGCGTCCGCGGCGTCGCGCACCACCCGCGCCAGCGTTCCGGCCGACCGAGCGGCCTGGAGCGACGCCGACCAGCCCTGGACCAGCTCCGGATCGATCCCCTGGATCGCGCCGATCCGCGCCTGGACCGGACGCAGGTCCGGCCGGATCCGCCGGGCGAGGAACAACGCGAGGTCGCGCAGCTCGTCGTCGGTGAGCTCGATCGGGGTGCGGAGGGTGTGGGAGAGTTGTCTGGTCAAGTGCCAACCCTAGAAACTACTTTAGCAAATGCGCGGAACGGCGCAAGCCATCCCGCAGAAAAATCTACGTCACGGCGTCGAATCCGGATCATTCCCGGACGCGGCCGCCAGCCTCACCGCGATTCGCGCGTCGAGGTCGCGGATCACGGCGGCCGACGGCTCGGGGATCGCGCCGCCCCGCAGGTCCGCGGTCCGCCGCCCGAGGAGCTCGGCCACCTGGCCGCCGATCGCCTCGAGCTCGGACGGGACGAACACCGAGAACGCGCGCCGCAGGTCCGGCAGCACCCCGAGGAACTCGTCGTCCGGCAGGCGGACCACCACGTCGTGGACCGCCGCCAGCAGGCGCCCGCTGTGGACGAACGCCGACCGGGTGGCGCCGAGCACCCCCTCGAGGAACGCACCGCCCCGGCGGACCTCGGCGACCGGGCCCCGCAGGTACCGCGACAGCTCGGTTGCGATCCGCGCGATCGACGTGGCGCCGAGGCCGGCGGACAACCCGAACGCCGCGCCCCGGATCAGCGGCTGCCCGTCGGTCAGCTCGCTCAACGCGCCGAGCCGATCCACGAGCAGACCCCGACGATCGGCGAGCGCCGGGCCGGGGTGTGCCACCGCGAACCGCACGAGCGTCTTCAACGCGTCCACCATCGTGTGGGCCTCGGCATCGGCGACCGATCGGATCGACGGGAGCCCCACACACGCACGCTCGTAGCAGAACGACATCACTGCGTCCACCCTGGATCGCTCGGCGTCGGTCGGCGATCGCCCGACCGATCCGAGCAGGGCGAGGTGGGTGGTCGCGGACACCAGGTCGCGGAGATCCGCGTCCCGCGCGGCGGCCTGCTCGAGCTCGTCCAGGATCCCCACCGCGCCGACGTCGAGGTCGAGCTGAGCCCCCGCGACCACCAGCCGGGCGCAGGCCGCGACGTCGCCTCCGGCCGCGAGCCGCTGCTCGTGGAGCGCCGCGAGCGCGACCTCGCCGATCGTGGTCCCCCGCTCGGCCAGCGCCACCAGCCGATCGTCGATCTCGACGTCCGCGACCACCCGCCACCGCTCGACCCGCAGGTGCAGCGCGGTCCGCTCGGCCCAGTCCGGACCGCGGTACGGCTCGTCCGGATCGAACATCGGGATCTCGAGCAGCCGACACCGGTGAAAGAACGACGACTTCGACCGGTGCTTCGGGTTGGTTCCGATGTCGCACCGGACCTCCCGCGGATCGTCGCCGAGGTTCACCCGGTGCGCGGCGAGCGTCGCCCAGAAGTCGTCGACCAGCGGCGGCCGACCGGCCCCGGCGGGCACGATCCCCCTCGCCTGCCCGTCGAGCACCTCGCGCAACGCCTCGACCACCGCCGGCCCGTGCTCGGCGATCGCGCCCTTCACC
>JBEBJW010000259.1:0-7799 GCA_040079715.1 Myxococcota bacterium
GGCGGACTTCGTGGCGGCGTGGGCGAAGGTGATGCGGGCGGACCGGTTCGACCTGCGCGGCTAGCCAGATAGCGAGCTGGGCGGCGCGCCGACGCTCGGCGCGCCGTCCTGCGTTGCGGCTGGGCGAGCGGTCTGCGATCATCGCTGGATGACGAGGCCCTGCTCGCTGTGATGCGCCGACCGCTGAGGGTGGCGGATCGGCGAACCGGTGCCACCCTCGCCGCGGCTTCGGGAGCGAGCGGGCCGCCCCGTCGACGCTGACCGATCTTAGGCTCATACCGCAGCGGCCTGCCCCAGCCGACCTCGCACAGGCCGGACGAGTCGCGGGCGACCCGCGATCGGGTACGCTGTGCGGACCGAGGTCCGTGGTCTGGTCCCCGATCCGGCTCGGCGCACGGAGGTCGATCTCGATGTCCCGCGACCTTACCCTGTACGAGGCGATCGGCGGGAGCGACGGCGTGTTGCGGCTCGCCCACGCGTGGCACGTCCGGGTCCTCGCCGACGAGGTCGTGGCCCACGCGTTCAGCCACGGGTTCCACCCGGACCACACCGAGCGGCTCGCGGCCTACTGGGGGGAGGCGTGGGGCGGCCCGCCGACCTACTCCGCCCGCTACGGGACCGAGTCGTCGGTGGTCCGGATGCACAGCGGCAACGGGGAGCACGAGGAGATGGACCGCCGGGCGATCGCCTGCTTCGCGCTGGCGCTCGACGACGCGGGGATCTCCGAGCCGGAGCTGCGACGCGCGCTGGCGGACTACTTCACCTGGGCGACGACGGTGTCGATGGCGTCGTACCCGCGGCAGGCGGGCGACGTCCCCGAGGGGCTCGCGATCCCGCGCTGGTCGTGGACCGGCCGGCAGGGCTGACGTCGTCGGTCAGCCGGGGTCGACCATCGCCCACCGCGCGACCAGCGCCTCCGCCACCCGCACCATCCGGGGGTCCGCCCCGGCGAGCCACGCCCGCAAGGCGTCGTCGGCCGGGAGCCCGCCGAGCGCCGCCACGGGGTCCGTCCCCGCTGCGTGGGATGCCCCGAGCGCAGCCAGCGCGTCCGCCTGAAACGTCGCCAGCCGGGCCACCTCGGCCGCGGACGCCTCGCCTGTCGTCGTCATGGTCGTCGTGGTCGTCGTCCGGGCGACCGCCGGAACCACGGGCCGCGGCCCCAGCGCGTCCACGATCCCCCGAAGCACCGCGAAGTCCGCCGCGAACGCCGCCGGAGCGCCCGGCGCCCCGAACGAGGCCCCGATCCGCTCCAGGAACACCGCCTCGACCCCGGGCAGCCGCGGGAGGACCGCCCGCACCAGGTCCCACACCTCGGCCGGGACCCGATCGTCGTGGGTGTCGCGCCGGACGCCGTCGACCCACGACCCGCCCGACACGTGCACCACCCGGACCCGATCGAGCGGCCAGGTCGCGAGGAGCGCGTCCGGGTCGAGGTCGAAGTTCCGGATCTGGCACCACAGGTTGTGCAGATCGAGGTGGACGTACCCGTCGACCGGCGCGAGCAGCGCGGCGACGAACGGCCCCTGGTCCAGCGCGTCGGCGCGGGACAGCGCGAGCGCGAGGTTCTCGAGCCCGATCTCGACCCCCGCAACGTCCTGCAGCCGTCGCAGCCGATCCTGCCCGACCGCGAGGGTGGCCGGGGTGCGCGGGACCGGCAGCGGCGCCCCGCCCCGGAGCGTCCCGCCGGTGCACCACCCGAAGTGCTCGGACAGCCGGCGGTACCGGTTGCGGTCCGCGGCGAGGCGGCCGAGCCAGGCGGCGGCCACGTCGTCCCGGCCGGCGGACAACGGCGAGTACCCGACCCCGTGCCCGTACAGGCGTCCTGCGGCGCCGAACGCGTCGCACACCGCGAGCGCCGACGGCGGCGGGGTCCGGCCGAACCCGAGGTCGACCGTCCACTCGACCGCGTCGATCGCGCCGGCGGCGAGCAGCGGCTCGACCGCGGTCCGGAACCCGGGGTGGGTCATCCACGACACCCCGGCCCACGGGGGTCCTCCCGGAGCGCCGCCGGGCCGGTCGGTCACGCCGTCAGCCCCGGCCGCACGGCGGGCAGTCCCACACGTCCGGCCGGGTCGGGGTCGCGTCCGGCGACACGGCAGGGGCCGGATCCGGCGGGAGCACCACCCGGACCGGCGGGGCGACGGAGAGCGGCAGCAGCGGCACCGGATACGACCCGGCGGACGGCGCTGCCACCGGCACCACGGACGCCTCCGACAGCTCCGGGATCAGCGACGCCGGGCGGACCACCGGCGGTTCGGTGACGATCGAACCCGGGTCCGCGTGGGCGACCGGGGAGAACGCGGCGAACACGAGCCAGCCGACGGTGTCCATCAGCCCATCCCACAGGCCGGCTCGATGTCCCATTGGGGAACGGGCTGCGGCGGATCCGGTGGGAGCAGCGGGATCCGGACCGGCTGGTGCGGGTCGGACAGCTCCGGGATCCCGAGGCCGCCGTCGCCGTGGGGCTCGGCGGGCCGATCGCGGCCGTCGCAGTCCTGGTCGATCCCGTCGCCGGCGAGCTCGGGCGCGCCGGGGTGGACCGCGGGCCGCTGGTCGTCGCAGTCCCCGGCCTGCAGGACCGCCCCGACCGGGACAATGGCGTCGATGTTCGCGGTCGACGCGTCGCCGAACCCGTCGCCGTCGCGGTCCGCGAACGCCACCACCGACGGCATCGGCGTGGGAAGCTCGATCTGGCGCTCCGGCTCGCGCGCGACCAGCCGGCCGGCGAGCTTCGGGGCGACCAGGGCCGCGCCGAGGGCGACGGTCGCGAGTCCGAGGGTCAGGGGCCACCGACGCATGGAACGTCCTCCGTGCCGACCCAACGCGCCGGCCTCCGCCAGCTTACAGTTCGGCCGGAGGCGCGGTGATCCGGAAGGTCGCGCGGTGGATCCTGGCGTCGGCGGCCGTGGTGGCGGCGATCCCGCTGTTCACCGTCGCCCAGGTGCTGTGGGTGCGGTTCGTCGACCCGCCCGGCACGCCCACGATGGTCCAGCGGATGGTCACCGCGACCGCGATCGAGCGCCGGCCGCGGCGGTGGTACCGGGTGGTGGTCCCGCTGGCCGCCCTCGGCCCGACGGTCCCGCGCGCGGTGCTGTCCGCCGAGGACGCCCGGTTCTACCTCCACGACGGGTTCGACTGGGACGCGATCTGCGACGCGGTCGACCACAACCAGCGGTCGCGGCGGGTCCGCGGCGCGTCGACGATCTCGCAGCAGACCGCGAAGAACCTGTTCCTCTGGCAGGGCCGGTCGTGGGTCCGCAAGGGGCTCGAGGTCTGGTACACGGTGCTGCTCGAGTCCCTCGTCCCGAAGGACCGGATCCTCGAGCTGTACCTGAACGTGGCCGAGACGGGGCCGCTGGTGTTCGGGGTCGAGGCCGGCGCCCGCCACCACTTCGGCCGGTCCGCCGCGGCGCTGTCGGGGGATCAGGCGGGGCGCCTCGCCGGGATCTTCCCGGACCCCCTCGATCGCTCGGTCGACGGCAGCGCCGCGCGCGAGCGGGCAGCGTGGGTCCGCGCGAACCCGGCGCCGATGCCCGGCGACCCGGGGTTCGACCGGCTCCGGGCCGACTGGGACCGCGAGTGGCGCGGCCCGTGGCGGTGCGTCGGGTTCTGACCGGGATACGATCGACCTCGATGTCGACCGACCTGCCGGATCTCGCGTCGTTGTCCGCCAGCGGAAAGGCCCTCCGCGGGGCGCGCTACGCGCTGGCCGGGGTGAAGATCGTCGCCACCCGGCCGCGCCTGTGGGTGTACCTCGTCGCCCCGGTGGTGATCACCCTCGGGATGTTCCTCGGGATGTCGGTCACCGCGTGGGGCGTGATCAGCTGGGGCCTGTCGTTCGTCTGGACCCCCGGGCCGAACGCGTCGGCGTGGCTGGCGGGCGCGTGGTGGTTCCTGGCGCTCGCCGCGAAGCTGATGGCGGTCGGCACGATCGGGCTCGGCGTGTACTTCGCCGCCGGGCTGATCGCGACCCCGTTCAACGATCGGCTGTCCGAGCACGTCGAGACGTCGGCCCTCGGCCCGTACGAGGAGGCGTTCTCGTGGCGGGTGCTGATGGGCGACCTCGCGCTGTCGCTGTCGCACTCGCTGCTGTCGCTGGCGCTGTGGATCACGGTGATGGTCGCGAGCCTCGCGATGAACCTGATCCCGGTCGTCGGCTCGGTCGCGTCGTTCGCGATCGGGACCACCGCCACCGCGATGTTCCTCGCGCGCGAGTCGATGGACGGGTGCATGTCCCGCCGTCGGTTGTCGTACGGTCACAAGTATCGGATCCTGATGGCGCAGCTCCCGATGATGCTCGGGTTCGGGGTCGTCGCGTCGCTGATGCTGTGGATCCCGTTCCTGAACTTCCTGCTCCTGCCGATGGCGGTGGCGGGCGGCACCTTGATGTATTGCCACCTCGAGCAGCAGGGGCTGATCCCGGACGTGAACGGCGCCCCGGGATACACCCCGAACCGCTCGCGGGTCGCCGCCCTCGCCGACCACCAGGTCGAGTCCGACGGCCTCGACGAGCGGATCGCCGACCGCGAGCCGCTCCACGCCCACCTCCACCCGAGCTCCGTCCCGCGGGACGCTGGCTGACCCGAAGGGATCGATGTCGTCCGGAACGTTGAACCTCACCCCGCAGCTGCGCGAGTACCTCCTGCGGGTCGGTGTCCGTGAAGACTCCGTGCTGGCCGAGCTCCGCGCCGAGACCGCCCGCCTGCCCGACGCCCAGATGCAGATCTCGCCCGAGCAGGGCGCGCTGATGCGGGTGCTGGTCCAGCTGATCGGCGCGAAGTCCGTGCTCGAGCTCGGCACGTTCACCGGCTATTCGTCGGTCGTGATGGCTCGCGCGCTGCCGGACGACGGGCGGATCACCTGCTGCGACCGGTCGACCGAGTGGACGTCGATCGCCCGGCGGTACTGGGAGGCGGCCGGGGTCGCGCACAAGGTCGAGCTGCGGCTCGGCCCGGCGCTCGACACCCTCGACGCGCTGAAGGCGGAGGGCCGGTCGTTCGATCTCGCGTTCGTCGACGCGGACAAGGAGAACCTCCCGGCGTACCACGAGCGGATGCTGGAGCTCGTGCGGTCGGGCGGCGCGATCCTGTACGACAACGTGCTGTGGTCGGGCCAGGTGATCGACGACGCGGATCAGCGGCCCGGAACGGTCGCGATCCGCGCGCTGAACGAGCTGGTCGCCGGTGACGATCGGGTCGAAGTCGCGATGATCCCGATCGGCGACGGCCTGACGCTGCTCCGGAAGCGCTGACCGCCTCCGGAGCCGCGCCGGTCTCGCTACTGGCCGAACCGATAGCTGGTGAAGATCGAGTCCATCCGGACGTCCTGGCCCGAGGTGAACGTGTTCATGCAGCTGTCGTCGGTGTAGTCCATGAAGTTCGTGATCGGGTCGTTCCCGGCCTGCACGCAGGTGTTCCGGTTGACCGGGCACCCGAACGCCGGGCTCGACTCGCGGTTCGTGTCGGACACGAAGTCGTTGTTCTTGCTGCACCCGCCCTGGAACGTGTGGTACAGCCCCATCCAGTGGCCGACCTCGTGGGTGCCGGTATCACCGAGGTTGTACGGGACGGCCGACCCGCCCGGCAGCGACGAGTTCAGCAGGACCACGCCGTCGTTCGTGGGGTTGAACGCGTAGTCCCACGGGAACGCGGCCCACCCGAGCAGCCCGCCGCCGGGGCTCGCGAGGTAGATGTTCAGGTCGTCCGCGGTGCCCTGGCGGAGCGCCGCCTTGGCCGCGGACTCGTTCGCGCTGCCCGGGCTCATCGTGTACCAGGCGGCGTTGTTGGTGAAGTTGGTGGAGATGAGGGTGAAGCTCCACCCCCACGGCGCGTACGCTGCGTTCAACACGTTGATCTGGTCGGTGATCTGCTGCGCCGACACGTTGCCGAGCGCGCCGTTGGTGATCACGTGGACGTAGACGTTGATCGCGGCCCCGGCGATCCCCGCGCCGCGGAGCTGCTGGTCCCCGTAGATCCCGTCGTCCCACAGCTGCTGCTCGATCGACTCGACCTGGAGCTCGTCGAGGGCCGATCCGCACCGGCCGCCGCTCTCGACGAACACCTGCTGGCTGTCCCACACCGCGCCGTCGAGCTCGAACGCGACGTCGCTCTGGTCGCTGTCGCCGTCGACCGCCGCGGGATCGTCGACCGACACGCCATCGTCGCCGATCGCCGGATCGGCAACCCCGTTCGAGGGCTCACCCTCGACCCCACACGCCGCCACGCCGATCGCAACCCACCACACCCACCGTGCTGCGCTCACCGGACACCCCCGTGTTGGACGGACGGACACTACCACCGCTCGGTCGTATTGCGAAACTCGGATCTGTAATGTTCATCGGACCCGAGGGCCGCGGCCGACAACACGCGTGGCCCTCCGTGGATCGGCCTGTGGGCGGGATCCGGGCCGATGTCCCGGAGCTGAAGGTCCGACCGAACGGTCGCCGGAAGGGTGCGGCGGAGTCCCAGGAGGGACTGCGACACAGCTGCGACAGCCCGCGGGCGCCGCTCGCCGTACTCCGAGTCCGGAGCCGCGCGCAGCGGGTCCGGGGAGGTCGAGATGGGCACGAAGCTGTGGGGCGCGCTCGCGCTGGCGCTGGTGTGGACCGGGTGCAACGGCGACCAGAAGGTCCCGGACGTCGAGACCGACCCGTACCCCGAGGACACCGGCGTCTACACCACCGAGCCCCCGCCGGACGACGGGACGTTCGACGTGCCGTGCGAGGACACCGGCGGCCCGATCCCGGTGAACTTCGTGGTCCTCACGTCCGACACCGACATCACCGACGGGCAGACCGCGCCGACCGGCGGCGTTCCCCGGACCGGGAGCGTGATGTCGAGCGTGGACTACCCCGGGCCGTACACCGGGCCCGAGGTGTTCTGGGACGGCGAGATCCAGATCCTGACCGACCAGTTCCGCCAGCGGTTCGACACCTACAACGCCCGGTGTCCCGACGACGACCCGTCGGACCTGCTCGACGACAAGATCATGGCGGACAGCGGGTGCATCGAGTTCGCGTACCTCGCGCACCAGTTCCGGGCGGACCTCGACGCCGCCGGGTGGGACGCCACCTGCGACGACCTGCTCGACCTCGGGGACGCGCCCGCCGGCACCACCCCGACGGCGTTCGAACTGCTCGATCCGGCGGTCCTCGCGTGCCAGGACCAGGACGTGGTCAAGGACGGCGCGGTCAACTTCTACGTGTGGGACAACCCCGACGACAACAACTCCCACGGCACCCGGCTGAACTGCGACGAGAACAGCGGCTCGGACTGCCACCCGTACGTCGCCCTCGACGAGCACCGGCTGCTCCACACGACCTCGTCCCCCGAGGAGCACGAGATGGGCCACGCGTTCGGCCTCGGCCACGTGTGCGAGCCCGAGCCGACCAGCGACGCCGACCCGAGCAACATCATGCAGCGCGGGGAGAGCACCGACCTCGACGGCGCGCAGCACTGCGTCGGGGGATCGCAGGGCGACCGGTCGACCAGCTTCGGCCTCGTGTACCACGACCTCGACGGCGTCGAGTACGTCGACGCCAACGGCGACCCGGCCCCGCTGGACCAGGTGGAGCGGATCGCCGGGAACGCCGACCTGTACCGCCAGGAGTGGTGCGACACCGACGAGGCCGACGCCGCGCGGTACACGGTGACCGGTGACCCCGGGTGCCAGGCCGGGACCGGCACGTTCGCGATGGTGCTCCGCAAGGCCGACGATCGGAACGGCGACGGCATCGGGTGGGCCGACATGGTCCCGGTGATGGTCTCCGGCCAGCCGCTGAGCCAGAAGGCGTGGATCAC
>JBEBJW010000260.1:0-7778 GCA_040079715.1 Myxococcota bacterium
GATCGGAACCGTCGGACCCAGAGCGACCCGGTGCTGTGGCGCCTGCTCGGCGACGTGACGGGGCTGCGGGTGCTCGACGCGGGGTGCGGCACCGGGTACCTCGCGGCCAAGCTCGCCGCGGCCGGGGCGGGCTCGGTCGTCGGGGTGGACCTGTCTGCGAACATGATCGCGGTCGCCCGCCGGGAGGTCGGCGCCGGGGTCACGTTCCGGGTCGACGACGCCCAGACGCTCGCCACCGTCCCGGACGCGTCGGTCGATCGGGTGATCTCGAACCACGTGTGGATGGACCTGCCGGACGCGGAGGCGGCGGTGAGGGCCACCGCGCGGGTCCTCGCCCCGGGCGGGTTCGCGGTGGTGGTGTTCCTCCACCCGGACAGTCACTGCGGCAGGCGCCACAGCCAACCCTCGAACGGGTTCTGGTAGCCGTCGTCGATCAGGGTGGTGCCGTCGAGGTCGATCACCGTCATCCCGCTGTCGTACTGGCCGTCGGTGCCCGACGGGACCAGCCCGACCGGGAACGGGGCCTGGAGGATCCGCCCCTGGCCAGGACCGCCGCCGACCCCTTCGCCCGGGCCGCTGTCGGTCAGGTACAGGATCCCGTCGTCCGACAGCTGGACGCCGCGCAGGAAGTCGAACGGCGCCTCGGCCCCCGTCGGCTCGAGGTCGGCGACGTACGCCGGCGCGGTGGTCACGTCCGGCATCACCGCGAGCCCGATGGTGCTCCCGCTCCGCAGCCCGTTGCTGTGGGCGTACAGCAGCCACCACTGCCCATCGTACCACCGGATGGTCGGCGAGTGCGGCGCCGCCAGGCTCCCCGACGCCGGGAACCGCCAGACGATCGTCATCGCCGCCGGGTCGGTGATGTCCCACAGCTTGATCGAGCCCTCGTCGGAGAACCCGCCGCGCATCGACTGGACCAGGTACCGGCGCCCGCCGTCCTCGAACAGGTCGAGGCCGTTCACGTCGTCGTCCTCCCACCCGGGGTCGCCGCGACCGAGCGACCGGAGCGTCGCGTTCGACGAGCCGTCTCCCGCGACCCACCGCACCTGGTTCCGGAACGCCTCGCCGACCAGGATCGTGTCGTCGACGGGATCGCGGATCGCGTCGTGCGGGAAGTCGAACCCGTCGAGGCGGAACTCCAGGGCTCCCGCGGCGTCGATCCGGGCGATCGCGCCGTCGAACCCGAACCCGCCGCCGGTGGTGAACGACAGGAGCAGCCCGTCGCCGTCGGCGCTCGCACCCTCGCCGCCGCACCCGCCGCAGTTCCCGACGAGCTGGGTCCAGCTCGCGTCGAGGACCTTGGTCCCGTCCGACGCCAGCAGGGTGAGCCCGCCGCCGTCGGGGATCACCAGCACGTGGTCCGCGTCGAACACCAGGGAGTCCGGCGGGATCGTCGCGGTGTCGGTGTCGGCGTCGGTGTCGGTGTCGGTGTCGGTGTCCGCGTCGGTGTCGGAGTCCGCGTCGGCATCGGTGTCGGCGTCGGCGTCGGCGTCCGCGTCGGTGTCCGCGTCGCCGTCGGCGTCGGTGTCGGTCCCGTCCTTGGAATCCGTGGGATCGGATCCGTCGTTGCAGGCGAGGGCGAACCACGCGATCGCGGGGATCACGGCGCGGACGATTCGGGTGTGCGTCATGGGGGGGCTCCTGGGTACCGAGCGTACCGCACGGGCGAGCCGTCCGTTGCAGCCGCGAGCGCGCCGGACTACGGACAGCGTTCGACACGGGGTCCCGCGGTGAAGATCGCGATCGAATCGTTGCCGGTCGCTGGGCGGGAGATCCGCTTCGGGCGAGCCGACGGTTGGGCGGCCGAGGCCGCGGCCCAGGCGCTGGATCGTCCGGCGGAGCGCCTCGAGGGCAGGATCGACCTGAAGCGGGCGTCGCAGAGCGGGGTCGTGGTGGTCGACGTGTCCGTCACCGCCGCCGCCCCCACCACCTGCGATCGGTGCGGCGAGCCGTGCGAGCTCGCGGTCAGCGTCGACACGCGCCTGCTGTTCGCGCCGGGCACGCCCGAGGCCGGCCCCGAGAGCGAGGCGTTCGACGGGATCTCGCTCGGTACGGACAGCCAGGAGTCGTCCGCCGAGCTCGAGCTGCGATCCGACGATCTCGATCTCGGGTGGTACAAAGACGGCGAACTGGTGCTCGGGGACGTGCTGAGCGAGGCATTGGCGCTCGCGGTGCCCCCGAAGGTCGTGTGTGCGGACTCCGCGGAATGCGATAGACGCACCGACGCGTTGTTGGCCACCGCGAAGGTGGCCGACGGCCCGTTCGCGGTCCTGGGTGCGTTGAAGCGCCGGCCGGACACAGAAAGCTGACGGGCTCGAGGGAGGATTTTCAGTCATGGCCGTTCCGAAGAAGCGCACCTCGCGGTCTGTCCGCGACATGCGGCGCGCCCACCACGCGATCGAGTTCTCGGCCGCGGTCGAGTCGTGCCCGAACTGCGGGGAGCCGAAGCTCCGCCACCACCTGTGCGAGGCGTGCGGTCAGTACCGTGGTCGCCAGATCACGGTCGCGAAGGTCGACAACGCCTGACCGGACATCGCTCGTGAGCGCCGCTGCGGAGCGCCGGCATGTCCGGTGACGCGTTGCCGGTCGCCGTCGACGCGATGGGTGGGGACCATGCTCCGGCGGAGATCGTCGCGGGCGCGGTCCGTGCTGCGCGTGGCGGGGTGCCGGTCGTACTGGTCGGTGACGAGCGCGCGCTGCGTCCGCTCGTCCCGCGCCGGAACGCGCCGGAGATCGTCCACGCCCCCGACGTCGTCGGGATGGGCGACGGCGCGGTCGCCGCGGTCCGCCGGTCCGAGTTCTCGTCGGTCCGGGTCGCGATGCGGCTGGTGCGCGACGGGCGGGCCAGCGCGGTCGTGTCGTGCGGGAACACCGGCGCCGTGCTGGTCGCAGCCGTGTTCGACCTCGGCGTCGTCGACGGGGTCGAGCGGCCGGCGATCGCCACCGTGCTCCCGCGGGCCGACGGCGGGCGGCTGATCCTGCTCGACGCCGGCGCGAACGTCGACTGCCGGCCCGAGCAGCTCGTGTGCTTCGCCCACCTCGGGGTCGCGTACGCCGAGGTGATCGGGATCTCGTTGCCGCGGGTCGGGCTGCTCGCGAACGGCGAAGAAGACGGGAAGGGAAACGCGCAGGCCAAGGCCACCCTGCCGCTGCTCCGGGCGACGCGGCTGCAGGTGGTGGGCAACGTCGAGCCGACCGCCGCGATGGCCGGCGGGTGCGACGTCCTCGTCACCGACGGGTTCGTCGGCAACATCCTGCTCAAGGCCGCAGAGGGGGCCGTCGCCACCGTGGTCCAGCTCCTCCGCGCGGAGATCCGCCGGCGGCCGTCGGGGATCGTCGGGGCCTGGCTGCTGAAGGGCGCGTTCCGGCGGTTCCGGGATCGGGTCGCGTGGGACGCGCACGGGGGAGCGATCCTCCTCGGCACCCGCGGGACGGTGGTCGTCGGGCACGGGCGCGCGAACGCGGAGGCAGTCCGGCACGCGATCCTGCTCGCGCACCGGTCGTCGGGCCAGCGCCTGGTCGATGCGATCGCACGGCGGCTCGCTCCCACACCGGAATGAGCGCGGTCCCTTGCCCTGCTCCTCCGCGCCGGATACGGCCCGTCGCCATCAAACCCGGTTGGGATGGAGCCCGGATGTCCAACGAGGTGCTGGTCAAGAAGGTGAAGGACATCATCGCCGAGACGCTCGGCGTGAAGAAGACGGAGGTCGTCCCTACCGCTTCCTTCATCGATGACCTCAACGCGGACTCCCTCGACATCGTCGAGCTCGTGATGACGATCGAGAAGGAGTTCGACATCGAGATTCCGGACGACGAGGCGGAGAAGATCCGTACCGTGCAGGACGCGGTCGACTACATCGTCGCCCACGTGTCCTGACCCGGCTGGGGGCCCCGCCCGGTATGTCGTCCGCGCTGCCTCCGCTGCCCGCGTCGCGTCGCCGCGTGGTCGTCACCGGGCTCGGGTGCGTCTCCCCGTGCGGGCTGGACGTCCCGTCCACCTGGGACGCGATGGTCGCGGCCCGGAGCGGGATCTCCACGCTCACCCGGTTCGACACCACCGGCTACGCGAGCCGGATCGCCGGCGAGGTCCGGGGGTTCGACAGCGAGGGCCGGCTCGGTGGGCGCGCGGTGAAGCGCCTCGGCCTGTTCATGCAGTACGCGATCGTCGCCGCGGATCAGGCGATGGCCGACGCGGGGTTCGACCTCGGGCTGGTCGCCGAGGGCGGCGAGCCCGGCGGATCGTGGCCGGAGCACGAGCGGCTCGGGGTGTACATCGGCTCCGGGATCGGCGGGATCCCCGAGATCGTGGACCAGGCCGAGGAGCTGTTCGAGGGCGGGATCCGCACCGTCAGCCCGCTGTTCATCCCGCGGTGCCTGATCAACCTCGCCGCAGGCCAGGTCGCGATCCGGTACCACGCCCAGGGGCCGTCGCTGTGCGTGTCCACCGCCTGCGCGGTCGGGAACCACGCGATCGGCGAGGCGTGGCGGGCGATCCGCGACGGAGACGCCGACGTGATCGTCGCCGGAGGGACCGAGGCCGGGCTGACGCCGCTCGGGTACGGCGGGTTCATGAACATGAAGGCCCTGTCGCGGCGGAACGACGCGCCGGAGCAGGCGAGCCGCCCGTTCGACCTCGACCGCGACGGGTTCGTGATGAGCGAGGGGGCCGGGGTGATCGTGCTCGAGGCGTACGAGCACGCCGTCGCCCGCGGGGCCCGGATCTACTGCGAGCTCCGGGGCTACGGCTCCACCACCGACGCCCACCACGTCACCGCCCCCGCGCCCGGGGGTGCCGGCGCCGCCCGGTGCATCCGGCGCGCGCTCGAGACCGCCGGGTTGACGCCCGACATGGTCGACTACGTCAACGCCCACGGCACCTCCACCCCGGCGAACGACCCGGCCGAGACCCAGGCGATCCGGGCGGCGTTCGGGCCGCACGCCGATCGGCTGATGGTCAGCTCCACCAAGGGCGTCACCGGCCACCTGCTCGGCGCCGCCGGCGGGATCGAGGCCGTCGCGACGTGTCTCGCGCTCCACACCGGGATCGTCCCGCCCACCGCGAACCTCGACACCCCGGACCCGACGTGCGATCTCGACCACGTCCCGCGGGTCGCGCGCGAGGTGAAGCTGCGGGCGGCGATCTCGAACGGGTTCGGGTTCGGCGGGACCAACGCGGTCCTCGCGTTCGGCGTGCTGTAGCCCGGGTGAACAGGGAGGCGGGATGCGGATCGCGGTCGGATCGGATCATGCGGGGCTCGAGCTGAAGGCCGCGATCGCGGACCACCTCCGGGCGGCGGGGCACGCGATCGACGACCTCGGCACCCACGACCGGGCGTCGTGCGACTACCCGGACTTCGCGAAGGCCGTCGCCGGGCGGGTCGCCGCCGGAGAGGCCGATCGCGGCGTCCTCGTGTGCGGCACCGGGCAGGGGATGGCGATGGCCGCGAACCGGGTGCCGGGGGTCCGCGCGGCGGTCGTGTCCGACACGTTCTCCGCCCGCGCGGTGATGGCCCACAACGACGCCCGCGTGTTGTGCCTCGGGCAGCGGGTCACGGGCGGCGGCCTCGCGCTCGACATCGTCGACGCTTGGCTCGGCACCGCGTTCGAGGGCGGTCGGCACGCCGCCCGGGTGCACAAGATCGGGTGACGACGGGGGCCGCGCGGCTGGATACGTACGGCGACCTCCCGGCGGCCGACCCCCGCCGGCCCGCGGAGTCCCGATGTCGTCGAGCCACACCCCGTCCGTTGCCCGCCAGGCGCTCGCGAGCGCCGACCCGGAGGTCCACGCCGCGATCGCCGCCGAGTTCGTCCGCCAGCGGGACGACCTCGAGCTGATCGCGTCCGAGAACTACGTGTCGGTCCCGGTGCTGGAGGCGCTCGGGACCGTGCTCACGAACAAGTACGCGGAGGGGCTGCCGGGCAAGCGGTACTACGGCGGGTGCGAGCAGGTCGACGTGGTCGAGGAGCTGGCGCGGTCGCGCGCGAAGCAGCTGTTCGGCGCGATCGGGGCGAACGTCCAGCCCCACTCGGGCGCACAAGCCAACGCGGCGGCGTACCTCGCGGCGATCAAGCCCGGCGACACGATCCTCGGGCTCGACCTGACCCACGGCGGCCACCTGACCCACGGCTCGCCGGTCAACGCGTCGGGGCTGCTGTACCGGGCCGTCCACTACACGCTCGACGAGCGCACCGGGCGCATCGACATGGACCGGGTGCGGGCGCTCGCGAAGGAGCACCGCCCGAAGATGATCGTCACCGGCGCGTCGGCTTACCCGCGGGTGATCGACTTCGCCGCGTTCCGCACGATCGCCGACGAGGTCGGGGCGGTGCTGATGGCCGACATCGCCCACATCGCCGGCCTCGTGGCCACCGGGCTGCACCCGAGCCCGATCCCCCACTGCGAGTTCGTGACCACCACCACCCACAAGACCCTGCGCGGGCCGCGCGGCGGCCTGATCATGGCGAACAAGGACTGGGCGGTGGCGATGAACAAGGCGGTGTTCCCGGGCATCCAGGGTGGCCCCCTGATGCACGTGATCGCGGCCAAGGCGGTGGCGTTCGGCGAGGCGCTGAAGCCGTCGTTCGCGACCTACATCCGCCAGGTGGTCGACAACGCGAAGGTGATGGCCGAGACCCTGATGGGGCGGGGCTTCACCCTGGTGTCCGGCGGCACCGACAACCACCTGATGTTGGTCGACCTGGGCGAGCGGTGCAGCGGCAAGGACGCCGAGGAGGCGCTCGGCCGCGCGCACATCACGGTGAACAAGAACACCGTCCCCGGCGAGAAGCGCTCGCCGATGGTCACGAGCGGCCTGGGCTCGGCCGAGGCGGCGCGGGTGGGTGAGCTCATCGCCGACGTGATCGACCACCGCGAGGACCCCGCGGTGATCGCCCGGGTCGCGGGTGAAGTGCACGAGCTGTGTGGGCGGCACCCGGTGTACCCGCCCGAGCTCGGCTGACCGATGCGGTGCCCGGCGTGCCAGCACCCCGACTCGCGGGTCGTCGACTCCCGCGACGTGGGGGACGCGATCCGGCGGCGCCGGAGCTGCTTGGCGTGTGGGCACCGGTTCTCCACCCTGGAGCGGCTGGAGCAGCGGCTCCCGTGGGTGGTGAAGAAGGACGGCCGGCGCGAGCCGTTCGCGCGCGACAAGGTGCTGCACGGGATCGCGCTGGCGTGCCGCAAGCGCCCGATCGACGCCCAGGGGCTGGCCAACGCGGTGCAGCAGGTCGAGCAGCTGGTGGTGGAGCTGCGGGAGGCCGAGGTGCCGTCGACGAAGATCGGCGAGGTGGTGCTCGAGGTGCTGCGCGGGCTCGACGAGGTCGCGTACGTGCGGTTCGCGAGCGTGTACCGCCAGTTCGAGGACGCCGCCCAGTTCGCGGCGATCTTGCCGGCGCGCGATCCGGGTGCGCGGTGAGGTCCCTCGACCTGCGGATGGTGCGGCGGGCGCTCGACGAGGACTGACCGGCGGGTCTTCTCGACGTCAACGCGCTCGTGGCGCTCGCGTGGGACTCGCACGTCCATCACGGAGCGATCCGGGCGTGGTTCGCCGCCGAGCCCGGCCGCAGTTGGGCCACGTGTCCGATCACCGAGGCCGGTTTCGTCCGGGTCTCGTCGAACCCGAAGGTCCTCCCGAGCGCCATCGGCGTCGAGGACGCCCGGCGCGTGCTCGCAGCGATGCGCGACGCCGGGGGCCACCGGTTCGTCACGAACGACATCTCCATGACGGACCACGACGTCGTGACCCTCAACGGGCATCGACAGGTCACCGACGCCGTAC
>JBEBJW010000261.1:0-7738 GCA_040079715.1 Myxococcota bacterium
CCCGCAGCTGGCGCGAGTCGCCGACCACCACCACCTGTCCCCCGCGGGCGAGCGCCCCGATCGCGTCATGGGTGCCGATCTGCGAGGCCTCGTCGAACACCACGAGATCGAACCGCCGCCCGCCCGCCGGCAGGTACTGCGCGACCGACAGCGGCGACATCAGCAGGCACGGCTCGAGCCGGGCGAGCAGGTTCGGGATCTCCTGGAACAGCCGCCGGATCGACTTCTGCCGCGTCTTCTTCGCCGCCTCGCGGAGCAGGATCCCCGGCTCGGAGGTGTCGGCGACCTCGGCCCCGACCCGCGGGACCCGCTGGGCGACGGCCCACGCGACCTGGGCGACGCCGAGCTCGAGGTGCTGCTGGTCGATCGCCCGGAACCGGCCGACCTTCCGATGGTGCTCCGGCCCGGCGAACCCGCGCAGCGCCGGCTCGGCGTCCCGGACCGCGTCGATCCACCGGCCGAGCACCGACGCCTCGACCACCGCCGGGACCGCGGCGGCGGCGAGCGCTCCGCCCCGGTGCGCCTCCACCACCGGCGCGAGGCCGGCGTTGTCCATCCGGGCGGCGGCCTCCCCGTACAGCGCCCACCCGCGGAACCGCGCCGCGCCGTCGCGCCACCGGGCCAGCCGGGCGCGGATCTCTGCGAACGGCTGCTCGTCGTGCGGGATCTCGGTCGGCACGGCGTCGACCGCGTCGAGCAGGCTCGCGACGGCCGCGGTCCACTTCTCGAGCGTCCGGGTCGCGTCCCCGGCCCGCTTCGCCAGCAGCTTCCGCCGATCCGGGGGCAGCGCCGGGTCGACGAACTGGAGCACCTGGTCGGTCAGGTCGGTCCCGCCGAGCCGGACCCGTCGGATCTGGTCGCGGACCTTGTCGGCGCGGTCGGTCAACGCGGTCAGCGCGCCGACGCCGGCGGCCTCGTCCCCGGACCAGGTGCCGGCCGCAGCGGTCAGCAGGGCCTTGCGCTGGTTCGCGAGCGGCTCGCGCATCTGCTCGATCTGGAGCGCGAGGTTCAGATCGGCGGCGATCGTCCGGTTGTCCGGGAGGCCCTTGCGCGCGTGGGCCCGGAGCTCGCGGCGGGCGAAGAACAGCCCGAGCCACGCGATCGGGAACCAGGTGTACGCCCAGCTCCCGAACCGCGCCACCAGCCGCTCGAGCGGGACCTTGTAGATCCCGGGGTGCCACCGGGTCGCGACCGACCGCGATCGGGCCTGCCAGGTCGCGTACAGGCTCGCGAACTCGTGGACCCGCTCGGCGAACGGCCCCGCGGTCCGCGGATCGGTCGCCGGCGGCGGCAGCGGCCCCTCGGCGAGGGTGGTGGCGAGGGCGGCGAGATCGACGATCCGCGCCCCCACGTCCGGGACGCTCGCGCCGTGGAGCTCGGCGAGGGCCGCGCCAGCCTGCTCGACCGCGTCGGTCGCCTCGGACGCCTTGGCGAGCCGCGCCAGCACGGCCTGCTCCCCCGACGCAGACCAGGTCGCGGCGCGGCTGTCGGCCCACGGGTGGTCTGCGATCGGCTCGACCTCGGCCGCGGCGGTGGCGAACATCGCGGCGCAGTCGACGGTCGCCCGCCACCGGTCGTCGGTCAGCGCGAGCGGCCCCCCGGACCGCG
The DNA here is from genome assembly GCA_040079715.1 of Myxococcota bacterium. GTDB lineage: Bacteria > Myxococcota_A > UBA796 > UBA796 > JACKER01. Next base: position 1,609 of record JBEBJW010000261.1, read on the forward strand.
GATCGTCGTCCGGGAGCTCGAGCCGCCCCACGCCGACCTGCGCGCTCCGCGCCGCCAGCATCCGCCCGGTGGTCTCGAAGAACGTGGCCCCGAGGGCGCGTCCGGCGTGCAGCGCCCTGACGTAGGCGTCGAGCTGGGTCCGCAGCTCGCCGAGCTCCGCCGATCGCGCGTCCCACGGCGGGGCCGACGCCGAGAGCTCTCGCTTCAGCGCCGCCGCGAGGGTCGCGACCACCGCCCGCTTGTTCGCCTTGTGGCTGTGCAACTCGAGACAGTACTCACCGAGGCCGACCTCCTTCAGCCGCCGGTGGACCACCTCGAGCGCCGCCATCTTCTCGGCGACGACCAGCACCGTGCGCCCGGTCGCGATCGCCACCGCCACCAGGTTCGCGATCGTCTGGGATTTGCCGGTGCCCGGTGGACCCTGCAACACAAAGCTTCGACCCTGCAACGCCGAGTGGATCGCCGCCATCTGGGTCGAATCCGCGTCGAGGACCAGCGGCAGGACCTGCGGTGGAACCAGATCGTCGAGCTCGGTCGGGGAGGTCGCGTCGACCGGGTTCGGGTACGGCCCGTGGACCCGGCGGGCGAGGTGCTGGACCACCGGGCTCTCGAGCAGCCACCCGGCGTTGTCCTCGAGGTCCCGCCACACCAGGAACTTGGTGAACAGGAGCTGCCCGAGCGCGACCCGCTCGACGATCCGCCACCCCTTGATCGGCGCGATCGCGGCCCGCGCGGCGGCGAGCACCGCGGTCACGTCCATCGCGTGGTCTTCCGACTCGAACGCGACGATCGCGGACAGATCCACGTCGAAGTCGCGCCGGAGCTTCTCGACCAGCGTCACGTTCGCGATCGGATCCTCGGGGGCGCGGCGGATCCGGACCCGTCGGGCGGTGCGCTGGAGCTCGAGCGACACCGGGATCAGCAGCAGCGGCGCGAGCCGGGTCGCCTCCCCCGGGCCGGACTCGCTCCACTGGAGGAACCCGACCGCGGCGTACAGCGTATTCGCGCCGCCCTCCTCCAGATCGAGGCGGGTGGCGCGATCGAGCGCGACCACCCGGGCGAGGAGCTCGGTCTCGTCGAGCTCGGCGTGGACGGCCCCGCGATCCAACCGCGTCCGCGGCCGGCCCACGTCGGCGTCGACGTCCGACGGGTCCGGGACGCTCGTGGCCGGCGCCATCGTCGCGGTCGCCATCGTCCCAGGGGTCATGGTGGCGGTCGACATCGTCCCGGTCGACATCGTCCCGGTCGACATCGTGGCGGTCGCCAGGGTCGCGGTGACCATCGTGTCGGTCGCCGCGGTGGGCAGCTCGGGATCGACCAGCTCGCCTGCGTCGCTCGCCTCGACCAGCTCGCCCTCGTCGACGTGGCCCCGCCGGTACACCGCCTTCGCCACCACCGTGGAGTCGTCGGGATCCGGCGGGATCGGGTCCATCCGATCGGTGGTCTCGTCGAGATCGTCGTTGGCGTCGTTGGCGTCGGGGGCGGTCGCGGCCACCGGCAGCGGCTCCGTCGCGGCCGGGATCGCCCTCGGGGCCGTCGGAGCGGTCGCCTCCTCCGTCGGAGCGTCGCCGAGACCGTCGTCCACCTCGGTCGGCTCGCCGTCGAACACCCCGCGCCGGGGCTCGACCGCGAGGACCGCATCGGCGAGCAGCCGATCGACGAACCGCGCCAGATCGGGGACGTCGAGCGGGACCGTGGTCTTCGCGGTGGAGCGGAACGCGAGCAGCCGGTTGCGGAGCGACAGATCGAGCAGCCGCTCCTTCCACTGGCGGAACCGGGCGGCGACCGGCTCGTCGACCGCGCCCTCCCCCGGGCGGACCGGCGCCTGGACCGGCAGGGTGGCGGCCTCGGCCAGGATCTCGCGGACGATCGGGCGCACGGTCCCGTCGTCGCGCAGATCCGGCCGCGGACGACCGACCAGCGGGCGCCAGTGGTCGCCCCGCGCGACCCGGATGTCGATCGCGAACCGGAACGCAGCGTCGTCGAGCGCCTCCGGGCCAGCGCGGACTGCGGCAGGCACAGTGGGATCGGCGAGCCCGAGCTCGGGATCGAGGACCACGAGCTGGTCCGACGCGGCGGCGGCCCTGAGGCGGACCGCGTCGAGGACCACCCCCTCGGGGAACCGCTCGTCGCCGAGCCACGCGCCGGGGAGCAGCCGCCCCGCCGACGACACCACCAGCGGCGGGATCCCCATCCGCTCGAGGCACGACGCGATCAGCAGCCCGAGCTCGACCCGGTTCGCCTTCTGGTCGCGCAGGATCGCGTCCGGCAGCCGCAACCGCAGGCCGCGCTGCTCGAACGACGCCGGCGGCTCGGTCGCCCGGATCCCGAGCGCCCGGATCGAGTCGCACAGGGCCTCGATCCGCGCCGACGGGCGTCCCGGCTCGGTAGCCCGCCCGTCGATCCGACGGACCAGCGTGGCCACGACTGGATCGTCCGGCAACACGAACGCGGCGAGCACCCCGGGCGGCGCCCGATCCCCGGGCCACTCGTCGAACGGGAGCACGTCGACCACGGCGTCGCCGCGGGCGATCTCCCGCCGATCGACGCCGATCCACCAGTCGAGCCGCGCGGGCTCGGCCTGGCGGACCGCGGCCAGCCGCTCCGCCGACAGCTCGAGCCCGATCGGGGCGACGGTGACCTCCTCGCCGGGGTGGACGGTCGGCAGGGGCACGCTGATCGAGGCGCCGTGCGGGTCGAGCGCCCCGTACCACCGCGCGCCGACGATCCGCGCCGGGCCGAGGTTCTCGAGCCGGACCGCGTCGACGATCGGCACGCCGCACGACGCCGTGGCGAGGTTCACCACCCGCCGGACGCTCACGTCCACCCGGACCGCGATCGTCGGCTCGACCTCGACGGCCCGCTCGGTCGTCACGGCCGCCTCACGCGAACGCCCAGCTCGACACGAGCGCCAGCATCAGCACGCTGTGCATCGCGATCGCGAGCCACCCGTTCACGCTCCCCATCCGGACCGGGGTGGCGCCCGCGAGGCTCGACTCGTCCCGGTAGATCCGGCCGCGCTCGAGCCGCGACACCACCACCGCGAACATCCCCGCGATCCCGCCGACGCAGGGCATCCACCACAGCAGCGTCGACAGGACGCCCATCGCCCACGCGACGATCGCCATCGCGCTCGACCGCCCCTCGGTCTCCTCCCGGAGGTACAGCGCGACCGCCACGAGGTTGTACAGGACGACGAGGACGAGCATGCACGAGCCGATCCCGCCCGTGAAATACAGAAGTACGTGGTTCGCGCCCGCAGTCATGTCGCTCCCCGGCTCCGAGCGGCCGATTCTAACCCCGGGTCGGCGGGCGCGCCCCAGCCGCGGTCGAACCGCCGAGATCCATTCCAACCGGCCAGCCGGAATCCGATACGGTCACCCCGCGGATCCGAAACATACCGGCCGGTCGGTTTCGAATCGAGCAACAAAGCCGGGAATTCGCGGCCGAGGGGTTGCCGCGGAGCCCGTCCCGGCCTAGATTGCTGCGGCTCGGATGGGACCTGGTCATCGCTCGTAAGACCGTGCCGGTTCCCAACGGCCTATGTAGCAGTTGCTCGCGCGCAGGAGGATCGACACCCATGTGGCCTGCTTTCCCCACCGTCGCCGATGCCGTCGCGAACGTCGGCGGCCTGTTCCCGAACAACGGGTTCGTGTTCCAGGATCTCGAAGGGAACGAGACGGAGTACTCGTACCTCCAGGTCGAGATCGAGACCGCGAAGCGGGCGGGCGCGCTGCAGTCGTACGGCCTCCAGAAGGGTGACCGGGTCGGTCTGGTGCTGATCGAGCCCGAGGACTTCGTCCTGACGTTCCTCGCCGCGGTCCGGGTCGGCCTCGTGCCGGTCCCGCTGTACCCGCCGCTGTCGTTCGGGAACCTCGACGCGTACGCCGACCGCACCGCCCGGGTCCTCCAGAGCGCCGGCGCGCGGCTGCTGGTGGCCTCAGCCCGGCTCCAGAACGTGCTGTGGGGCCTGTGCGAGAAGGTGCCGTCGCTCGAGCGCCTGGTGGTGGCCGACACGCTGCGCGGGATCGACGCGAATCCGGTTTTCCCGAAGATCGTGCCGGGTGATCTCGCGTTCCTCCAGTACACCAGCGGCTCGACCGCCGACCCGAAGGGTGTGATGGTCACCCACGGCTCGCTCCTCGCGAACGCGAAGGGCATCATGACCGAGGGGCTCCAGCTCGATCCGCGCCAGGGCGACAAGGGCGTGTCGTGGCTGCCGCTGTACCACGACATGGGCCTGATCGGGTTCGTGATCAGCCCGATCTGTCAGGGCGTGTCGTCGGTGTTCATCCCGACGATGCGGTTCATCAAGCGCCCGAGCGTGTGGATGGACACGATCCATCGCCACCGCGGGACGGCGTCGTTCGCCCCGAACTTCGCGTACGCCCTGTCCACCCGCCGGGTGAAGGACAGCGACCTCGACAAGTGGGACCTGTCGTGCCTGAAGGTGCTCGGGTGCGGCGCCGAGCCGATCCAGGCCGAGACGATGCGCCAGTTCACCGAGCTGTTCTCGACCCGGTGCAAGCTCCGCACGACCGCGATCATGCCGGCGTACGGGATGGCCGAGGCCACGCTCGCGATCAGCCTGAAGCCGGCCCCCGAGCCGTTCCGGACCCTGGTGGTCGACGCCGAGACCTTCTCCGAGACCGGCAAGGTGGTCCCGCCGCGCGAGGGGATGCCGAGCGCCGAGCACGTCGCGTGCGGCGTCCCGTTCACCGACCACGAGGTGGCGGTGCTCGACGAGCAGGGCAACCCGCTCCCGGACGGGACCGAGGGTGAGCTGTGCCACCGCGGCCCGTCGGTGACCCTCGGGTACTTCGGCAACCCGGAGGCGACGGCGCAGGCGTGGCGGAACGGGTGGCTCCGGACCGGTGACCTCGGGTTCGTCCAGGATCGCCAGGTGTACGTGACGGGTCGGATCAAGGACCTGATCATCGTCAACGGCCGGAACGTCCACCCGCAGGCGGTGGAGTGGATCGTCGGCGAGATCGGCGGCGTCCGGAAGGGCAACGTCGTCGCGTTCAGCGTCCCGGGCGAGATCGGCGAGGAGCTGGTCGTGGTCCTCGAGACGAAGAACCCGACCGACGAGCTCGTGTCCGAGGTCCGCCAGGCGATCCAGCGCGAGCTGTCGCTGTCGACCCGCGAGATCCTGTGCCTGCAGACCGGCACCCTGTCGAAGACCTCGTCGGGCAAGCTCCAGCGCCGCAAGACGCGCGAGCAGTACCTGAAGGGAGAGCTCGGACAGGGCGGCAGCCGCGCGTTCGGAGCGTCTTCGGATCGCCTGACCCTGGCCCGTCACGTCGCGTTGTCGATGTGGTCGCGAGCCAAGGCAGCGCTGCGCGGATAAGTGGGCCGGCCGCATGGGAGACACGCAGATGACCAACGACGAGATCCTGGCGTTGATCCGTGAAGCGCTCGGCTCGGTCGCACCGACCCGGAAGGCCGACTTCGCGAACCTCGCGGTCGAGATGAAGATCGAGGCGCTCGGCCTCGACTCGATCGCGACGATGGAGATGGTGAACTTCGTCGAGGAGCGGATCCACGTCACGTTCCCGGACGAGGAGCTGGCCAAGGTCCAGAAGGTGGGCGACCTCGTCGGGCTGATCCGGGGCGGTCGCGTCAACGCCTGACCGCGGTCACCACCCGCCGCACACAACTCCCGCTCGACCGCCGAGGGCCGGACCACTCAACGGGTCCGTCCGGGCGTGAATCGAACCGAGGTTTCCGTGAGCGACATCGCGATCGTGGGGATGGGCTGCCGGTTCGCCGGCGCCCCGGACCTCCATTCGTACTGGGAGCTGACCGCCGCCGGGCGGAGCGCGTTCGGCCCGGTCCCCGCGGATCGGTGGCCCCACGACGCGTTCTACGACCCGAGCCCGCGGGCGACGGACAAGTCGAACGCGCCGGGCGGTGCGTTCATCGACGACATCCGGTCGTTCCCGGCGCTGCACTTCGGGATCCCGCCTCGCCGCGTCGAGGTGATGGACCCGCAGCAGCGCCTGTCGCTCGAGGTCGCCCTCCAGGCGATCGAGGACGCCGGGTACCGCGCGGCCGAGCTGCCGCGGCGGACCGGCGTGTTCGTCGGCGTCACGGCGTCCGAGTTCCGGACGCTGCTGTCGAGCCGGAT
>JBEBJW010000262.1:0-7732 GCA_040079715.1 Myxococcota bacterium
CTTCGTGGACCCGGTTCCGGATCTGCCGGCGGAACCCGGACACCGTCTCCTGCCAGCCGGTGGCGCCGTTCTCCCGCCCCGCGGCGATCAGGTTCGCCATCGTCCGCCCGTGATCGCTGACCGCGACCAGCGCGTGCGCCCGCGCGTCGACCCGGGCCCGGGTGCGCGAGCCGTCCGGGCCCTGCTCCTGCTCCATCGTCCACGCCTGGTCGTCGCCGCACGCGAACAGCTCGATCCGGACCGGCGCCCGCGGGTCGACCACCAGGTACGAGCTGCGCCCGAGCTCGAGCGCGACCGCGTCCGCCGCCGCCTGGCACGGCCGATCGTGCGCGACGACCGCGACCGCGTCGTCCGGGAGGGCCACTGCCGGGCTCGGGGGCACCTCGAGGTGGATCGTGGCGCGGCAGCCGGACCCGATGGATCCGACGAGCAGCCACCCGAGGCACGACGCCGTCGGCAGTGCACGCACCGCGCCCTCCCGAGTTCCATCGTACCGTATCCGGACCGCCACGGTAAGCTCTCGGCCGGAGGCGACGTGGCAGGGAGGATCGCGATCTGCACCGGTGGCGGAGATGCCCCAGGGTTGAACGCCGTGATTCGCGCGTTCGTCCAACACGGGACCCGGCACCTCGGGCTCGAGATCGTGGGGATCGAAGACGCGTTCAACGGACTGCTCGACGCGCCGCGTCGGTTGATGCCGCTCGACGTGCGGTCGTGCCGCGGGTTGCTCCATCGCGGCGGCACGATCCTCGGGACCACGAACCGCGGGGACCCGTTCGCGTTCCCGAGCCCGGACGGGCCGCGCGACCGGTCGGCCGAGCTCCGCGCCGCGGTCGAGGCGGAGGGGATCGCCGGGATCGTGTCCGTCGGCGGCGACGGGACCCAGGCGATCGCGCTCCGGTTGATGGAGCAGTGCGGGATCCCGATGATCGGCGTGCCGAAGACGATCGACAACGATCTCGGCGCCACCGACCTCACGTTCGGGTTCGAGTCCGCCGTGGCCTGCGCGACCGACGCGCTCGATCGCCTGCACACCACCGCCGAGTCACACGACCGGGTGATGCTGCTCGAGGTGATGGGCCGCGACACCGGCCACATCGCGCTCCACGCCGGGATCGCCGGCGGGGCGGACGTGATCCTGATCCCGGAGATCCCGTACGACCCGGCGAAGATCGCGGACAAGATCCACCAGCGCAAGCTGGTCGGGCGGTCGTTCACGTTGGTGGTCGTCGCCGAGGGCGCGGTCCCGAACACCGTCGGCGCGCTCGATCGGTCCGCCCGCAAGTCCCTGTGCGCGAAGATGGGCGGGGCGGCCGCGATCGCGATGGCGGAGCTCGCCCGCCTCGTCGACGCCGAGATGCGGACGATGGTCCTCGGCCACCTCCAGCGCGGCGGATCCCCGGTCGCCGTGGATCGGCTCCTCGCCACCCGGTATGGCGTGGGCGCGGCCGAGCTCGTCGCCGCCGGGCGGTGGGGCGAGATGGTCCGGATCCGGAACGACCACGTCGAGGGGGTGCCGATCCGCGAAGCGGTCGCCTCCGTGCGGTACGTCGATCCCGACGGGGAGCTGGTCCGGGTCGCGCGCGCCACCGGGATCACGTTCGGCTGACGCGCGGTCCGAGGCCGTCAGAAGCCGTACACTGCGGTCGCCCCGAGCCGCCAGCCGCCGCCCACCACGCCGCGCTCCCCGGCGACATCGAACGACAGCGGCCCGTCCGGGCCGACCGCCCGCCCGGTGACCGGCAGCGACCCGACCACCACGTCCGCGCCGCCCTTCAGGCCGATCCCGAGGCGGCCGGACGCGCGATCGTGCCACAGCGTCGCGACCTCGAGCCCGACCGCCTGCGCGACCGCCGCCGTGTACACGTACAGCTCGCGGACCGGGTTGTCGCGGCTGCAGGCCCAGACGTCGCCGGTGTCGGCGCACGCGACCTCGAGGCCCGGCACCGACGCGACCCGCCAGGTGATCGACGGGCGCACGATCATCGGCCGGGCGTGCACCTCGACCCCGATCCGCGCGCCGAGGCTCCACGCGCCGAACGCGGTCGCCACGGCGCCGTCGCGGGTCTGGTACGGCTGGGGTGCGAACGCGCCGGTCACCCCGAGCGTGACCGGGCCGAACGGCGCACCGAGCGAGGCGTCGAGCGTGGGCGCGAGGTTCAGGTTCGCGAGGGTCGACCCGACGTAGCCGCTGCCCCCGAGCCCGAGCTCGAGCTCGATCACCTGGAGCGCCGCGGGACGCCCGTCGAACGCCGGGGCGATCGACTGGTGCGACCCGGCCGTCACCTCGACCGGCACGCCGTTGATCGTGTACTTCGCCGCCGGCAACCCGAGCTCGTACGGCAGCGTGACCGGCTGGGCGAGCGACGCGACCACCCGGTTCAGCCACAGCTTGAGGTCCGGGTCGAACAGGGTGCTGTCGAGGGTCACGTCGAGCGTGGCCGCCACCCCGTCGACCGACGACTCGACCGTCACGAACCCGAACTTCTGGTCGAAGAACTGGAGCAGCTCGTGGGTCTGGTCGGCCTGGTCCTGATCGCGGCTGTGGACCAGCGCGCGATCCGCCGCCCGCCGCGCCCCCGTCAGGTCGCCGAGCTCGTACGACACCTTCGCGAGCAGGAACCACGCCTCCGGGTCGAGCCGTCCGTCCTCGGTCGCGACCGCGAGCTCGAGCTGCTCCCGGGCGTCGTCGTACCACTCCTTCCGGAGGAAGAACCGCGCCTGATCGAGGTAGCTCCGGAAGTCCTCCGACGCGCTCGGCGGGGTGGTGTCGGCCGCCCACCCGGCCGCACCGGCGGCGAGGACCCACCACATCAGGCACCTCCAGCGGCGGGCCACCCGGCGGCCTCGAGCAGGTCCGCGGTGGGACGCTCGATCGGGCGGTACCCGGCGCGGAGCGCGTCGGTCCCGAACGTCTCGACCACCCGCCCGTGGTGGAGGACCGCGATCCGGTGGCACACGGGCTCGATCGCCGCGAGATCGTGCGACACCAGCACCACGGCGCACCCGGGGCCCGCCGCCGCGACCAGCAGCTCGACCATCCGGGGCTTGAGCACCGCGTCGAGGCCGGACGTGGGCTCGTCCGCGACCAGCAGCCGCGGACGGGCGAGCGAGACCCGGGCGATCCCGGCCCGGCGCCGCTCCCCGCCGGACAGCTCCCGCGGCAGCGCGTCCGCCCGGTGGTCGAGCTCGACCGATCGCAGCGCCTCCCGCGCGGCGACCGCCGGATCGAGCTCCGGCCGGTGCAGCGCGGCGGACTCCTCCAGCAACACGCCGATCGGCAGGTCGGGGTGGAGCATCGACCGCGGATCCTGGAACAACACCTGCACCTCGCGCCGCAGCGCGCGCCAGTCCCGAGGACGATACCCCCGGGTGTCGGTCCCGAGAACCCGGATCGTTCCGCCGTCGGCGCGGACGAGGCCGAGACCGCACCGCACGAGCGTGGTCTTGCCGGATCCACTCTCGCCGATCAACCCGATCCGCTCGCCGGCGCCGACCTCGAGCGTGGCGCCGTGGAGGGCGGGGTGGGACCGGCCCGGTCGCCACGGCGGTCGCCACGGGGTCCACCCCCCGACCGGGTACTGCTTGTGGACGTCGACCAGCTCCCACGCGTTCATCGCGCCACCCGCGGCCCGATGCCCGCCGCGACGAGGCGCTGGGCCGGCCCGGACGCGGCGATCCCCGCTCGGAGCGCGCCGGGGGTCAGCGTCTCGACCACCCGCCCCGCGTCCATCACCACCACCTGGTCGGCGAGATCGATCAGCGCCCGCAGCCCGTGGGTCACCAGCAGCACCCCGACGCCCCGATCCGCCAGGGCCCGCAGCTCGCGCAGGACCCGGCGTTGGAGCGGCGCGTCGAGCCCGGTCACCGGCTCGTCCGCGATCAGCAGCCGGCTGCCGCGGGCCAGCGCGAGCGCGATCCCCACCCGCTGCGCCATCCCGCCGGACAGCTGGTGCGGCCACCCGGCGGCGACCCGGGCTGCGTCCGACGGGGAGAACCCGGCGTCGATCAGCCACCGCTGCGGGTCGGCGTCCACCCGCCCCAGCCGGGCCGCCGAGGCCACCTGGGCGCCGATCCGGGCGAACGGATCGAGGGTGGCGGGCGCGTCCTGCGGCAGGTACCCGACGACCGCGCCCCGGAGTGGCCGGAACGCCCGATCCCGCGCCGCCCGGGTCCCGCCGAGCTGCGGCTGGTGGACCACCGGGCCGAGGTGGACCCCGAGGACCCCCGCCACCACGCCGGGGTCGAGGTCGACCATCCCGACCAGGGCCCGGCAGGTCAGGGTCTTGCCCGAGCCGGACGAGCCGACCAGCCCGACGACCGACCCGACCGCCCAGTCGAGCGACACGCCGTCGACGAGGGTCCGGCCGCGGTGGTCGATCCGGAGCCCCCGCAGGGTCAGCCGGTCCGACGGCTCAGCCATCGTCGACCTCGGCGAACAGCCGCGACGTGAGCGCGCAGGCCGTCACCGTGGCCCACAGCGCCAGTGCTGGCGCCCACACCGACGGGCCGAGCCCGCGGCCCCACTCGAACGCCAGCATGTTGCCCCACGACGGCGTGGGCTCCTGGACCCCGAACCCGCCGAGGTACGACAGGGTGCACTCGAGCACCACGAACGCGCCGAACGCCTCGCACGACCGCCGGCCGATCGTCCGCCCGCAGCCGATCCCGACCAGGTGGACCGCCAGGATCCGCGCGTCGGACAGGCCGTGCGCCCGCGACGCGAGGACGAACTCCTCGATCCGGAGCCGCTCGATCCGCTCGAGCACCGCCGACGCGAGGGCGGGGGCGGTCGCGAGGCCGGCGATCACCGCGAGCGAGCCGGCGGTGCTGCCGTGGATCGCGCACCCGAGCACCACCAGCACGACCCGCGGGATCGCGTCGACCACCCCGATTCCGGCCCGGATCCCGAGCCCGAGCGGCCCGTTCGACCAGCCGGCGGCGGCCCCGAGCGGGACCCCGGCGCCGACCGCCACCGCGCACGCGACGAGGCCCGGACCGACGAACGCCCGCGACGCCAGCGCGGTCCGCCAGGCGACGTCCCGGCCGAGGTGGTCGGTGCCGAGCCAGTGGGCCGCGGACGGGCCCTGCGACGCGACCGACGGGTCGACGTCCGCGCCGATCGGGTACCCGCCGAGCGGCGCGAGGAGCGCGAGCGCGAACACCGCCGTCAGCCCGATCGCACCGACGATCCCCGCCATCGGCGCGCGCCGGAGCAGCCCCGACGCGAACACCCACGCGAACCGCAGGGTGATCCGAATCATCCGGCGGCCTCCCGCAGGCGGGGGTCGACGGCGAACCGGACCCCGTCGGCGAGCAGCCGGGCGCCGGCCACGAACCCGGCGAGCAGCACCGCGATCGACAGCGCGAGCTCGTAGTCGCGGAGCTCGGCCGCCCGCCACAGCACCGCGCCGATCCCGCGGAGCAGCAGCACGTTCTCGATCACCACCGCCCCCGACACCAGCAGGGTCGCGCGGCCCGCGAGGGTCGCCGCCACCGACGGGATCAGCGCCCGGAGCACGAGCGGCCAGGTCGAGGCGCCCCGGGCCCGCGCGGCGTCGATCCACGGGCTGGTCCGGATCCGGACGATCGCGTCCTCGACCTCGGCGTGGACCTCGGCCAGCGCGCCGGACCCGACGGCCAGCACCACCACCGCCACCGAGGTCCGGACCGCCGACGGCTGATCCGGGAGGGCGAACCACTCCGGCCGCGCCACCGTCCCGCGGGTGATCGCCCACCAGGTCACCGCGTTGATCGACGCGACCGCGGCGTGCGCCAGCGCGAAACCAGGCGCCAGGCTGATCGCGTGGACCACCGACCGGACGATCGACGGCCGACCGGCGGTGGCGAGGGCGAGCGCCGTCCCCCAGCCGACCACCAGCGCCGAGGCGCCGGCGACCAGCCCGAACGTCCGGGCGGCGGGGACCGGCAACAGCTCGGCGACCGGCGCGCCCGGGCGGTACGCGTACGAGGTGCCGAGATCGAGCGTCGCGAACCGCGCGAGGTGCGACAGCCACCGGACGGTCGCTGGCCGATCGAGGCCGAACTCGCGCTCGAGCTGCGGCCGCAGGGCGGCGTCGGCGCCGATCGGCGTCACCACGTCGATCGGATCCCCGGGGGCCCACACCAGCAGCGCGAGCAGCAGCGCCGTCGCGCCGACCAACGTGGCGACCGCTGCCAGGATCCGAGCTCCGATCGCGGCGCCGACCGCGCGGGCGCTCACGGATCCAGCGTCCAGTCCGTCGCCCAGGTGAAGAAGTAGAACGGGTGGACGACGACGTTCTTCACCCGACTCGACATCGCGGCGTACGTGTCGAGCGTCCACAGGAACACCATCGGGTGATCGGCGGCGATCTTCGCGTGGACCTGCTGGAGGACCGCCTTCTTCTGCTGCGGATCGGTCGCCCCGCGGGCCTGGAGCAGCAGCTTGTCGACCTCGGGGTTCGCGTAGCCGATGAAGTTCCGGGTGCCGGTCGAGTGGAACTGCTCCCAGATGTCCTCGGTCCGATCGAACGACCACTGCGACAGCACGATGTCGAAGTCGTGGTCGCGCCACACCCGCTCCTTCCAGGCGGCCACGTCGAGCGACTCGGTCTCGACGGTGATCCCGCGGCTCTGGAGCTGGGACTGGAAGTTCAGCACGAGGTCCGACCCGGTCTTCAGGTTCGACGGGGCGACCACCCGGACCTTGAGCTCCTTGCCGTCCGGCTTCTTCCAGGTGCCGTCGAACGTGTAGCCGGCCTTGGTCAGCAGGTCGGTGGCGCCGTCGGCGTCGAACGCGACCGGCACGACGTTGTGGTTGTAGTACGGCGACGACGGGACGAACGGCCCGCTGACGCGATCTCCCGTGCCGATCGGCGCGAGCAGCGCGTCCACGTCGACCATCCGGGCGATCGCCTCGCGGACCTTCACGTCGGCGAGCGACTTGTTCCGCTCGTTGAACCCGAGGTACCACCACGAGTTCGTCTGGTACGGGTACAGCTCGATCTTGCGGTCGTTCTGGAGGGTCGCGAGGTCGCGCGGGAGCACCTGGACCAGCGCCTCGAGCGACTCGTAGATCAGCAGCTTCGCCTGGTAGCTCTGGTCCGACACCTCGCGCATCACGAACCCGTCGAGGTGCGGCGACTGCCAGTGCTCGGCGTTCCGGACCATCGTGACCGAGCTGTCGTCGTTGAACGACTTGATCAGGTACGGCCCGGTCCCGATCGGCTGGGTCCGGAACGGGTCGGTGCGCTTGACCGCGGTGGAGGTGAACTTGTGCGCGGGCAGGATCTTGAAGTGGAGCTTGTCCTGCGGGGCGTACTCGGGCTTCTTGAACGTCAGGACGACGGTGTACTCGTCCTTCGCCTGGACCCCGTCGATCCACGTCACCCGGCCGGCCTCGCTCGACGCCGTCTGGGTCGACCGGTACGCGTCGATCGTGAACACCACGTCGGCCGAGCCGAACGGCATGCCGTCGTGCCACTTCACCCCCTGGCGGAGGTGGATCGTCATCGACTTCTGGTCCGGCGCGAGCTCGAACGACTCCGCCAGCCGGCCGGTGGACCGCAGCTCGGGATCGTCGGCGAACAGCCCCTCGAACACCAGCTCGTCGACCCGCGCTTCGCTCATCGATGTCGCGAACAGCGGGTTGACGATCGACGGCGCGCGGTCCTCCGCGTACCGCACGGTGCCCGCCTCGGCCGGGCCCGCGGCCGCCGGCCACCCGAGCGCCACCAGCGCGGCCCCGACG
>JBEBJW010000263.1:0-7714 GCA_040079715.1 Myxococcota bacterium
CGGCGAACGCGTTCCTCGACGCGTTCGCGCGGTGGCGGCGGGCGCAGGGCCTGCCCGGCACCAGCGTCGCGTTCGGTCCGTGGGACGACGTGGGGCTCGCGGGCGCGGTGGATCCGGTGATCCGCCGCGGGTGGGCCGCCGAGGGCATCGTCCCGGTCGCGCCGGGGATCGCGGCGTCGGCGGTGCTCCGGCTCGCGGCCGGCGACCGGTCGGAGTGGCTGGTCGCGCCGTTCGACTGGGCGAAGTGGCGGGGGAGCCGCCCGGGCACCCACCTGGTCGACGAGCTCGTGGCGGTCGACGGCGACGCCGACGCGACGAGCGCGGTGGGCGCGACCGCGCTGGTCGGGCAGGTCCGGGCGGCGCCGACCGGGGCGCGGCGGGCGATGGTCGTGGACCACGTCCAACAGGTGGCGAGCCGGGTCCTCGGGTACGGGCCGGGCAAGCGCCTCGGCACCCGGGACGGGTTCTTCGACGCCGGAATGGACTCGCTGATGGCGATGGACCTGCGCGAGCGGCTCCAGACCGCGATCGGCGCCCCGCTGTCGGCGACCCTCGCGTTCGACCACCCGACGGTCGAGGCGGTGGCCGACGCGCTGCTGGCGGTGATCGTCGGCGCGAGCCTGGCCATGTCGTCGGGGGGCCCCACCCTGGCCGAGACCGTGGTCGGGTCGACCGAGCCGATCGCGATCGTCGGCGCCGCCTGTCGGTTGCCGGGCCGGGTGGTCGATCTCGACGGGCTGTGGGCCCTGCTCGAGGGCGGCGTCGACGCGATCGCCGAGGTCCCGCGCGACCGGTTCGACGTGGACCGGTACTTCGACCCGACCCCGGGCACCCCGGGCAAGACCTACAGCCGGTGGGGTGGGTTCGTCGACGGGATCGACCAGTTCGAGCCCGCGTTCTTCGGGATCTCTCCCCGGGAGGCCCTGTCGCTCGATCCGCAGCAGCGGATGCTGCTCGAGTGCAGCTGGTGGGCGCTCGAGGACGCCGGGATCGCGCCCACGTCGCTGGGCGAGACCCGGACCGGCGTGTACGTCGGGATCGGCCACAGCGAGTACTGGCACCGGTTCGACCCCACGGTCGACGAGGTCGACGCGTACGCCGGCACCGGCAACGAGACCAGCTTCGCCGCCGGTCGCGTGTCGTACGTCCTCGGGCTGCAGGGCCCGTCGATGTCGGTCAACACCGCGTGCAGCTCGTCGCTCGTGTCGGTCCACATGGGCGTGCGGGCGCTGCGCGAGGGCCAGTGCGACGTGGTCGTCGCCGGCGGGGTCAACGCGATCGTCGGGCCCGAGACCACGATCTGGATGTCGATGCTCCAGGCGCTCGCCCCGGACGGCCGGTGCAAGACGTTCGACGCGCGGGCCGACGGGTACGTCCGGTCCGAGGGCTGCGGGATGATCGTCCTGAAGCGCCTGTCGGACGCGGTCCGCGACGGCGACCGGATCCACGCGGTGATCCGCGGCACCGCCGTGAACCACGACGGCGCCTCGTCCGGGCTGACCGTCCCGAACGGCGCCGCGCAGCAGGCGGTGATCCGCGCCGCGCTCGCCGACGCGCAGGTCGAGCCTCGGTCGATCGGGTACGTCGAGTGCCACGGCACCGGAACCCGCCTCGGCGACCCGATCGAGGTCCGCGCGCTCGGCACGGTGCTCGCCTCCGGCCGCGGGGCGGACGCGCCGCTGTACCTCGGGTCGATCAAGGCGAACCTCGGCCACCTCGAGGCCGGCGCGGGGATCGCCGGGTTGCTCCGCGCGATGCTCGCGGTGAACCGCGGGACCGTCCCGCCGCTCGCCCTGCTCGACGCGGCGAACCCCGCGCTGCCCCTGTCCGAGTTCCCGGCGATCCACCTGCCGAAGGCGCCGGTCGCCTGGACCGGGATCCGCCGCGCGGGCGTGTCGTCGTTCGGGATCAGCGGGACCAACGCCCACCTGGTGATCGAGCAGCCGCCGGAGCGGGCGGAGCCGGATCGGACCACCGCCCGGCCGGTCCAGCTCCTGACGGTGTCCGGTCGGACCGCCGACCAGGCGAAGGCCCAGGCGGCCGCGCTCGCCGACGCGGTGACCCGCGCGCCCGTGCCGCTGGCCGACCTCGCGCTGACCCTGAACGTCGGGCGCGGGCACCTCGCCCACCGGCTGGCGCTGATCGCCGCCACCACCGACGACGCGGTGGCCCAGCTCCGGCGGGCCGCGAAGGGCGCCGTCGACATCCACGCCGCGGGAGATCCGCCCCGGGTGGTGTTCCTGTGCACCGGGGCCGGTCCGCAGGCGTTCGGGATGGCCCGCGCGCTGTACGACGCCGACCCGGTGTTCCGGGCCGCGTTCGACGACGCGACCCGGGCGGCGGACCGGGTGCTCGAGCGGCCGCTGTTCGACGTGATCCACCCCGCCGGAGCCGTCGCCGACAGCCCGCTGCACGACCTCGCGTACACCCAGCCGGCGATGTTCGCGCTCGAGTGGGCGATGGCCGCGCTGTGGCGGTCGTGGGGGATCGAGCCCGCGGCGGTGATCGGGCACTCGACCGGGCAGTACGTCGCGGCGTGCCTCGCCGGCGTGTTCGACCTCGAGACCGGGATCCGGCTGATGGCCGAGCGCGCCCGGCTGATGTCGGACGAGCCGAAGATCGGCGAGATGGTCGCGTGCTTCGCCGCCGAGGACGTGGTCGCGCGGTACCTCGCCGGCCACGAGGCCGACGTGTCGCTGGCCGCGATCAACGGTCCGGCGGAGGCGGTGATCAGCGGTCGGGCCGAGGTCGTGAACGCGATCGCGTCGCGGATCGAGGCCGACGGGATCGAGATCCGGCGGCTGAACATCAGCCACGCCGCGCACAGCCCGCTGATGGAGCCGATCCTCGACCGGTTCGAGGCGATGGTCCGGGCGACGCCGCTGTCGGCGCCGCGCCTGCCGCTGATCGAGAACGTCCGCGGCGAAGTCGCCGGCGCCGAGGTCACCACCACCCGGTACTGGCGCGACCACATGCGCCTGCCGGTCCAGTTCCACCGGGGGATGCGGACCCTGATCGACCAGGGGTACCGGGTGTTCGTCGAGCTCGGGAACCACCCGGTGCTCGCCGGTGCCGGGGCCCGGTGCGTCGACGACACGCCGGACGCGCTGTTCCTGCCGTCGCTCCGCCGCGATCGGCCCGACTGGGAGCAGCTCCTCGACACGGCCGGTCGCCTGCACGCGATCGGGGCCGCGCTCGACTGGGCCGGGTTCCATCGCCACGCGCCCGGGGCGCGGATCGCGCTGCCCGGGGTGGTGTACCAGCGGAAGCGGCACTGGGTCGACCGGGTCGATCGGTCCGGCGCGCGGGTCGTCGGGGCCGACTGGACCTACGGGGTCCGGTGGGACGCGGTGCGGCCGAACGTCGATCCGTTCGGGTCGCGCGGAGATCGGCCGCTGGTCGTGTTCGCCGACCGGAGCGGGATCACCGACGCGCTCCGGGCCCGCCAGCACCGCCGGGTGGTGGCGATCCGCCCGGGGACCGGTCCGAGCCGCGATGGCGACGACTGGACGATCGACCCCGCGGATCCGGCGCAGGTCGACCAGGTGCTGGCCGAGCTCGCGCCGCACCACGTGGTCCACCTGTGGGCGCTCGACGCGGTCACGCCGACCGCAGGCTCCGCGGCTGGCTCGATGACCGCAGCCGCCCTGCCGGCCGTCGGGTCTGCGCTCCACCTCCTGCAGGCCGCGGCGCGCCACGGCCAGCCGACGGTGTGGCTCGTCACCCGGGGTGCCGTCGCGGTCGGGACCTCCGCGCCCTCGCGGCTGGAGTTGGCCCAGGCACCGCTGCTCGGCCTCGGCGCGACCGCGGCGATCGAGCTCGCGGATCAGCCGGTGGTCCGGGTCGACCTCGATCCCGACGACACCGACCCGACGCTCCAGCTCGAGCTGGTGCTGAACAGCGGGCTCCGCGAGGAGCAGCTCGCGATCCGCGGCGGCCGCCACCTCGCGCGCCGGCTGACCCGGATCCCGGCCCAGGGCGGGACCGCGCCGGGGATCCGCGCCGACGGCACGTACCTCGTGACGGGCGGCCTCGGCGCGATCGGGCGGCACGTCGCCCGGTGGCTGTCGGATCAGGGCGCCGGGCGGGTGGTGCTCACCAGCCGGCGCGCAGCGGACGTGGGTCCGCTGCCGGAGCGGGTCGAGGTCCTGCGGGGCGACGTGTCGGATCCGGCGGATCTGGCGCGGCTGCTGCGCGAGATCGGCGCGCCGATCACCGGCGTGTTCCACGCCGCGGGGGTCCTCGACGACGGGGCCCTCCCGGCCCTCCGGCTCGACCAGTTCGCGCCGGTGTGGGCGCCGAAGGTCGACGGCGGGTGGAACCTGCACCGCGCGATCCCGGACGCCGAGCTGTTCGTGGCGTTCTCGTCCGCGGCGTCGCTGCTCGGGAACCCGGGCCAGGCGAACTACGCGGCCGCGAACGCGTTCCTCGACGCGCTGTGCGAGCTGCGGCGCGCCGAGGGCAAGCACGCGGTCAGCCTGTGCTGGGGCCCGTGGGCCGACGGCGGCCTCGCGACCGACGCCGCCCGCCAGTGGTCGCGCGGCGGGGTGAAGCCGCTGGCGCCGTCGCTGGCGATCCAGGTGCTGGCGCAGCGCCTCGGCGGCCCGGAGGCGGTGGTCGGGGTGGTCGACCTCGACTGGAAGCGGTGGCCGTCGGTGTTGCCGCGGATCCCGGCCGCGGTGGCGGCGCTGGTCGAGCGGGACGAGGCCGCAGCGCCCGCGGATCGGTCGGTCGTCGCCACCCTCCGGGCGGCGGCTCCGGCCGAGCGCCGGGCCGCGCTGAGCGCGGTGGTGGTGGCCGAGGTGGCCGCGATCCTCGGCACCGAGCCCGCCGAGGTGGACCCGCGGGTCGGGTTCTTCGACGCCGGGATGGACTCGCTGATGGCGGTCGAGCTGTCGAAGCGGCTGAAGCTGCGGCTCGAGCGCGCGCTGCCGGCCACCCTCGCGTTCGACCACCCGAACGTCGGGGTGCTGGTCGACTGGCTCCACGCCCAGCTCGACCTCGGGAAGGCCGAGGCTGGCCCGTCGGCGGCCCTCGCCGCGGCGGGGGAGCGCCGGATCGACCTGGACGCGCCGATCGCGGTCGTCGGCCTGTCGTGCCGGATGCCGGGCGGCGCGAACGACCCGGAGGCGTTCTGGGAGCTGCTGCGGTCCGGCCGCGATCCGATGCGGGAGGTCCCGCCCGAGCGGTGGGATCTCGGTGCGTTCTACGACCCGACCCCGGGCGTCCCCGGCAAGATGTACGTCCGAGAGGCCGGGTTCGTCGACCACGACCTGGTCGAGGGCTTCGATCCGGAGTTCTTCGGGATCTCGCCGCGCGAGGCCGAGAGCCTCGATCCGCAGCAGCGGATGCTGCTCGAGGTGTCGTACGAGGCGCTCGAGCGCGCCGGGTTGACCACCCCGGCGCTGTACCACAGCCGGACCGGCGTGTTCGTCGGCGCGGGCTCGTCCGGGTACCACCAGCGGTTCCAGCAGCCGGGCGGCCCGCTGTACCACGACCAGTACGCCGGCACCGGCGCGCTCGAGGCGTTCGTGTCCGGCCGGGTCGCGTACGTGCTCGGGCTGCACGGCCCGAACCTCGCGCTGAACACCGCGTGCTCGTCGGCGTTGGTCGCGATCCACCTCGCGTGCCAGGCCCTCCGGACCGGCGACGCCGAGGTCGCGCTGGCCGGCGGCGTCCACCTGATGCTGTCCCCCGAGAACTTCGTGTACGTGAGCCAGCTCCGCGCGGTGTCGGCGGACGGTCGGTGCAAGACGTTCGACGCGGCGGCCGACGGGTACGGGCGGGCGGAGGGCTGCGGGATGGTCGCGCTGAAGCGGCTGCCCGACGCGCTCCGCGACGGCGACCCCGTGCTGGCGGTGATCCGCGGCACGGCGATCGGCCACGACGGGCCGAGCTCCGGGCTGACCGTGCCGTACGGTCCGGCCCAGGTCCAGGTGCTGTCCGACGCGGTCGCGCGGTCGGGGATCCACCCGCACGACGTGACGTACATCGAGGCCCACGGCACCGGCACGGTCCTCGGCGACCCGATCGAGGTCCACGCGATCGAGGAGGTCTACGCGACCGGCCGCTCGGCGGACAACCCGCTCCACATCGGCGCGGTGAAGTCGAACATCGGCCACCTCGAGGTCGCGGCCGGGGCGGCGTCGGTGATCAAGATGGCGCTGGCGCTGTCGCACCGGGAGATCCCGCCCCACCTGCACTTCCGCGAGCCGAACCCGGACCTCGACCTCGCGTCGCACGGGCTGGTGGTCGACACGGCCCCGACTGCGTGGAGCAGCCCGCGCGGGCCGCTGCGGGCCGGCGTCTCCGGGTTCGGGCTCGCCGGGACCAACGTCCACCTGGTGCTGGAGGAGGCGCCGGAGGTGGACCCCCCGACCCGCACCGCCGGGCCGGATCGGCCGGTCCACCTGGTGACGGTGTCGGCGCGCTCGTCGGAGGCGCTGCGGACCCTGGCGGTCCGGTACGCCGATCGGCTGGCGGCCGGGGTCGACCTCGGTGACCTCGCGTTCAGCGCCGCCACGACCCGGATCCCGTACGAGCACCGGCTGGCGGTGGCCGCGGCCGACGCGCCGCAGGCGATCGAGCGGCTGCGCGGGTTCGCGGCGGACGGAGAGGCGCCCGACGCAGCGTCGACCGTCGCCAGCGGCCGGAGCCCGGGGGTCGTGTTCCTGTTCTCGGGCCAGGGCTCGCAGTACGCCGGGATGGGCCGCGAGCTGTACCACGCGTGGCCGGTGTTCCGGGACGTGGTCGACCGGTGCGCGGCGGTCCTCGATCCGCTGCTGGCGACGCCGATCCGCGACGTGATGTTCGGCGAGTCGGCGGCGATCGACGACACCACGTTCACCCAGCCGGCGCTGTTCGTGATCGAGGTCGCGCTGGCGGCGCTGTGGCGGTCGTGGGGGGTCGAGCCAGCCGCGGTGATCGGCCACTCGATCGGCCAGCTCGCCGCCGCGTGCGTCGCGGGCGTGATGTCGCTCGAGGACGGGCTGCGGCTCGTGGCCGAGCGCGGCCGGTTGATGGGCGCGCTCCCGCGGGACGGCGCGATGCTCGCGGTGTTCACCGACGAGGCCACCGTCCGCGCCGCGATCGCCGAGCACCTGTCTGGCACTCCAGCTGGTGTCGGGATCGCGGCGATCAACAACCCCGGCGAGACCACGATCAGCGGCGGGACGGCTGCGATCGGCGCGATCGCCACGGCGCTCAAGGCCCGCGGGGTCGAGAGCCGGCCGCTGACCGTGTCGCACGCGTTCCACTCGCCGCTGATGGAGCCGATGCTGGCGCCGTTCGAGGCCGTGGCGCGGACCGTCGCGCTGAGCCCGCCCCGGATCCCGGTCGCGTGCAACCTGACCGGCCAGTGGGCCACCGCGGCCCAGCTGACCGACCCGGCGTACTGGCGGGACCTCGTCCGCAGCCCGGTCCGGTTCGCCGCCGGGCTCGAGACGGTCGCGGCCGACGGGTACGAGGTGTTCGTCGAGATCGGCCCGCACACCGCGCTGCTCGGGATGGGCAAGCGGACGCTCGGGTCGAGCAAGGCGCTCGGGTGGTACCCGTCGCTCCAGCGCGGGGAGCCGGCGCACACGCGGCTCGTCCCGACGCTGGGCGCGCTGTGGGCCCGAGGCGTCGCGGTCGATCTGAAGGCGTTCGACGCGCCGTGGACCCGGGTGCGGGTGCCGCTGCCGACGTACCCGTGGCAGCGCCGGCGGGTCTGGCT
>JBEBJW010000264.1:0-7713 GCA_040079715.1 Myxococcota bacterium
GACCCGAGCCGGTCTCCGGGCTCGACGGCCTGATCCGGGAGGCAGACGCCGAGGGCGCCCCGCTCGAGGCGCTCGCGGACCGATTGGCCGCCAGCGCGGGCGAGCGCCACGTTCGGTGGTATCGTCGGTAGTCCGGTGCGTTGGCCGCCGCGGCCGGCGAGGGGAATGGGTCACCCGGCGTGGGGTTTCGGGGTATCGCGCGCGGATCCCGCGGTGGACGGTCGGCGGTCGACCGCGTATACCACGGAGCAGACGAGGGTTTTTCAGTGTTCGACGGCACCCGGTTCGATCTCCACATGCACTCGCTCCGGTCGGACGGGCGCTATCCGCCGGAGGAGGTCCTCGCGCGGTGCGCCCGCGGCCGCCTCGACGTGGTCGCGCTCACCGACCACGACCTGCCGAACGAGCTGGCGATCGGGCCGCACCAGATCGACGGACACACGGTCCACGTCGTCGGCGGGGCCGAGGTCAGCGGGATGCACGCCACCCTGGAGGGCGGGCGCGAGCAGCACCTGCTGGTGTACTTCCCGGGCGAGGTCCCGGAGGGGTTCCGCGCGTTCTGCCGGGCCCAGTGCCGGGAGCGGGCGGTCCGGTACGCCGCCGCGGTCGACAACCTCGCGCTCCCGGGGATCGCCGCCCCGGACGACGCCGCCCGCAACGGCGACGCCTCGCTGACCCGCCACCACCTCGCCCGGCAGCTCGTCACCGCCGGGCACGTCCCGAGCCTGCGCGACGCGTTCGCCCGGTTCCTCGGCGAGTCGCACGGGCGGGTGCCGCCGCTGAGCCTGTCGTTCGTCGACGCGATCCGGATCGCCCGGTCGTTCGGCGGGGTCACCTCGTGGGCCCACCCGCCGGTGGCGCTGCTCGAGGCGTACCTGCCGGCGTTCGCCGCCGCCGGGCTCGACGCGATCGAAGCGATCCGCCCGTCGGTCGGGAGCGACGAGCGCCGCAGGTACCGCAACGCCGCCCGGAAGTACGGCCTCGTGTTCACCGGCGGGTCGGACTGGCACGGCTGGCCGGGCGACGAGGATCTCGGTCTGTTCCGGGTCGAGGCCCGCGAGCTCGGACCGTTCCTCGACCTGCTGGCGACGCGCCGGGCGGCGTGAGCTTGCCGCCGGGTCGGGTTGCGGCTAGCCTCCCGGGACCTCGGAGGACCGGACCGACATGGGCGACACGAACGACTTCTTCACCAACTGGCTCCCGAACAAGCTCAAGAACAACCCCGACCTCGTGAAGTCGATCAACGCGGTCTACCAGTTCGACATCGACGGGGCCGGCCAGTGGGCGGTCGACCTGACCGGTGCCGGCACGATCAGCGCCGGTCCGCACGCGAGCCCGGGCTGCACCGTCACCGCCACCAAGGCGGACTTCGAGCAGATGCTCGACAACCCGTCGTCGGCGATGATGCTGTTCATGAGCGGCAAGCTGAAGGTCACGAACGTCGGGCTCGGGATCAGCCTACAAAAGCTCCTTTCCTAGGGCGATCGGAGGGGCGGGGGGGGGGGGCGGGTGCACGTGGCACCCCGCTGACCCGCCGGAGTCGGTCCGGAGCTGCGCGTCGTCGTTGTCGAGCGACAGCCGGCCGGATCGACGATCCGCGCACGGACTCGTACGACCCGGGGGGCATCGGATACGATCCCGGTGACCTTCTCCCAGGCGCGATCGCCATGAGCCGTTCGATTCGCAGCTCCGTCCTCGCGCTCGGGACGATCGCTTGTGTCTCCGAGTCGGACCCGTCGACCACGGGGGACTGCAAGTGCAGCACGACGCCTTCGTGTGAAACCCGGGTTTCGACGGCAGACCAACCCTACTCCTCCCCGATGCTCGATGCGCTGCTCGAGGTCTATCGGAGGATGGGGAACATCGCGTGGACATCCGTGTCGACCTGCGATGATGCAGTCGACCGGACCGTGTCGTTCTCCTACGTGCCAGTCAGCGATGCCTCGCAGATCTGGACCAGCGAACGCGCCGTGACCGGCGTGGATGGGTTCTGTGATCTCGCGCAGGCAGAGACCAGCATCGAAGCCGGTGGCGACGTGACCTTTCTCGGCACCGCCACCTTCTACTTCGGGATGGAGAAGATCGACACCGCGATCTACCTGCAGTTCGTCGACTCCATCGGGGCAGAAGCCGAAGTACGCCTCGAGGCGGATGCGGACGCGCCTTCGATTCGGGTCTCGCATCCGGGCGTCTACGGTTGCGACCTGACGTGGATGACCCCCGCCGCCGACGCGCGCTGAACGGAGCGAACGCCCGGTCGTGTTCACGCGCCGGCGTGCGCTACAGGTTCCGGCGCCGGAGCAGCGCCACCAGCGCCGTCGCCGCCGCGATCCCGGGGATCACCACCACCACCAGCGCGCCCCACAGCAGGCCCGCGCCGAGGCTGATCTCGAGCAGGTCGCCCTCCGGGGGACGCGCGCCGATCTGGTCCTCTTCGGCCGCCAGCCACGCGATCGTGTTCAGGAACAGGTCGCGGTTGTTCCCCCACGACACGAACCGGTTCGCCGCGAAGTCCGAGTCGCCGACCACCACCACCCGACCGCCCGCCTTCGGCGCGAAGTCGGCCGGGACGCCGCGCCCGGCGTCGGTCGCGCCCTCCGGCAGGTCCGGGGTCCGCACCGTCGGGGCTGGCGCCGTGCCGTCGTCGGGGGCCGGGGCCGGCGGCGCGTCCGTCGGGGCGCCGGCGGCGATCGGGGCCGCGATCCGGAGGCCGACCGGGTCGGTCACCTCGACCGCCACCATCACCGGGACCTCGCCGATCACCTCGATCCCCTCGTCCGGGGCCACGTCGACCGCGTCCGGGGTGGTCTCGCCCCACGCCTGGTCGCTCGTGTGGAGGAGCTCGGTCACCGTGAGGCCGGCCCCCGGCTCCTTGCTCGCCCGGATCGACCGCGCGAGCGGCATCACCAGCGCCGCGCCGAGATCGCGGAGGATCGGGTGCTGACCGAAGTTGTCGGCCGACAGCACCACGAACGACGGGTCGTTCACCCCGAGGAGCTGGTTCTTGGTGTTGAGGTCGACCACCACGTCGTCGCCGACCAGCACCCCGAACCGCTCGAGCTCGGTGGTGAAGTCCGGCACGTCGGTCCCGCTGATCGGCGGATCGACGAGGATCAGCGCCCGACCGCCCTCGGCGACGTACGCCGCCAGGGCCTCGCGCTCGTACGGGAACCAGTCGGTGGTCGGCCGCGCGATCACCACCACCCGGCAGTCCCGCGGGATCCCGGTCTTCGCGACCTCGAGCTTCCGGACCTGGTAGTTCAGCCCCTCGAGCTGGAGCCGGACCACCCCGAGGCCGGACTCGGACATCTCGTCGTCCGGATCGGGCTCGCCGTGCCCGAGCGACCAGCACACCTGGTGGTCCTCGTTCGACCCGAGCAGGATCAACGCCCGGACGAGGTCCGCCTCGGTGATCGGCGCCTCGAGCCGCTGGCTGTGGTCGTTCCCGTCGAGGATCACCGTGCCCTGGTCGCCGGTGATGTCGGCGGCGGCGGCCCGGCGCGGCTCCTGGAGGGGGTCGATCCACTCGACGGTCATCCGCGGGGAGACCTCTTCGAACCGGGCGATCCGACGCCGGAACGCCTCGCGCTCGGGGGCGGAGCCCCGGAAGAACGCAGTGACCTTCACGTCGAACCCGAGCTCGGACCCGATCCGGCGCGCCTGGTCGGACAGCTCGAACGGCTGGTGGGCGGTCAGCTCCCAGGTGTGGTCGTTCCGGACCGCGAGGGCGAACCCGCCGACCGCGAGGGACGCCGCGAGCAACGTCAGCAGCACCGCGCCGCCGCCGTACTGGAACGCGCGCGAGCTGACGGCCGAGCCCATCTGCTGCCGATCGAGCACCGCGTACCCGATCAGCAGGCCGCCGGCCGACGCGAGCAGCACCTCGCCGAGGGTGTCGAGGCCGGTGATCAGCCCGTGGAGCCCGGCCACGCCCGCGAGCCCGCCGCCGGCGATCGCCACCGCCAGGACCGCCGCGTTCGCGGTCTGGCTGGCCCGGGCGATCGACCCGACCAGCAGCGCCGTCACCCCGAGCGCGAGCGTCCAGCCGGCCGGCAGACCGAGCGTGTCCGCCGGGACCGTCCACCACACGACCAGCCCGGCGAGCGCCACCACCGTCGCCGCGAGGTCGCCGGCCCGGACCGCCACGGGCGTCTCGGTCTCCGACGCCCAGGTCACCAGGGCGAGGCCGAGGGCCGCCGCGGCGAACCCGGTGACCACCCCGCCCCCGATCCCGACCGCCGCGTCGACCACCGGGGCGAGGCCGAGCAGCACGGCCGCGACCGCGAGCGACAGCCGGCCGACCCACTCGCGCGCCGTCGTCAGTTCCACCGGAAGCTCTCCATCCGCTGGTGGGTCGCGAACACGAACACGAACCCGAACCCGAGGTAGTACGCGAGGTGCGACAGCGTGATCTCGCCCTGGGTGAACGGGCCGAAGTGCGACAGCAGCGACACCTGCGCCGCGGCGTCGGTCGGATCGCGCGACAGCCACCCGACCGACAGCAGCCCGAGCGCGACCGCGAGCGGGGTGACCATCGCCACGAGCTGGTTCGACGTGAGCGCGCTGACGAACGTGCCGAGCGCGACCAGCGCGGCCGACAGCAGCGCGAGCCCGAGGTACCCGCCGGCGATCAGCCCCGGGTCCGGATCGGCCCACACGTACAGCATCAGCGGCGCGTGGACCGTGACCGCGAGCAGGATCCCGACCGCCCCCAGCGCGCCGAGGTACTTGCCGAGCACGATCTCGAGCGTCGACACCGGCGAGGTCAGCAGCAGCTCGAGCGTGCGGTTGCGCTGCTCCGCCGCGAACGTCGCCATCGTCAGCGCCGGCACGACCATGATCAGCAGCACCGCGCAGTTCGCGAACCACGGGCCGAGCAGGTAGTCGCCGAGGGTCAACTGGCTCGCACCGTACGGGTTCGCCACGAGGTCCTGGCTCGACACGACGTAGCTCGACACCATCGCGATCCAGAACAGCCCGGTCTCGAACAGCCAGCCGCACAACAGCAGCCAGCCGATCGCGGTCCCGAACGTCGCGCGCAGCTCGCGGAGCGCGATGTGGGCGATGGTCATCGATCCCCCGTCAGCTCGAGGAACACCTGCTCGAGCGCGCGCTGGCTGCCGAGCTCGAGCAGCCCGTACGGGACCGCCGCGGCCGCGATCTGCTCCCGCACGTCGTCGCTGGCGGTGACCTCGACCACGCCGCCGTCCCGCGGCTCGACCCGCTCGACCGACCCGATCGCGCCGAGCGCGGCGAGCAGCGGGGCCCCCGGGCGCGCGACCCGCAGCCGGACCGCCGCGCCGGCGTGGGCCAGCTTCGACACGTCGTCCACCGCGACGATCTTGCCACGGTGCAGGATGATCACCCGGTCGCACACCGCCTCGACCTCGGCCAGCACGTGCGTCGACAGGATCACCGTGACCTCGCCGGCGAGGGCGCGGATCACGTTCCGGATCTCGACCCGCTGCGCCGGATCGAGGCCGGAGGTGGGCTCGTCGAGGATCAGCACCTGGGGCGAGTGGACCATCGCCTGGGCGAGGCCGACGCGCTGCCGGTACCCCTTCGACAGGTGGTCGATCAGCCGGTGGGCCACGTCCTTCAGCCCGGTCCGGTCGATCACCCGCTCGACCGCGGCCATCGGGTCGGTGGCCCGCTTGATCCGGGCGCAGAACCGCAGGTATTCCCGGACGGTCATCTCGGTGTACAGCGGCGGGACCTCCGGGAGGTACCCGGTGATCCGCTTCACGTCCTTCGGCTTCGACAGCACGTCGACCCCGCCGATCAACGCGCGCCCGGCCGTCGCCCCGAGCGACCCGGTGAGGATCCGCATCGTGGTGCTCTTCCCGGCGCCGTTCGGCCCGAGGAACCCCACCACGTGGCCCTTGTCGACCGCGAAGTCGAGCCCGTCGATCGCGAGCGTCGACCCGTACCTCTTCGTCAGCTGTTCGACACGGATCACGAGACCTTCCGGCCGCGCTCCTCTAGCCACCGGGCCGGCGTCGTCAATGGGTCGCGACGGATCCGGACGCTGCAGCGACCGGGCGCCCCGGCGCTCCGCGCCGTCGGCCTCCGTCCGGGGTCGTCGCTGCGCTCCTCCGTCCTCGCTGCGCTCGGACCGCTCGCTGCTCGCGCCCTCCCGTCCGCCTGGCGCTAGTTCCAGGCGTCGAGCGGGTACCACCGGACCGCGCCGCCCGGGCTCCACCCGCCGCCGTTCCCGCTCCGGCACTGGATCTCGGCCTCCCAGATCATCGCCCCGGTCGCCTGGTCGTACTCGCGGACCCACGGGGTCGAGCAGGCCACCACCGCGTTGCCGGCGTGGGTGTCCATCGCCGTCCCCTGGAACGAGCAGCTGTTCTCGTGGGTCTCGTACGCGGCGTCGACCGTGGCGGTCATCGTCGCCTCGTCGACGGTCAACACGAGGCCGCGACCGTGGTCGTTGTCGAGGAACATCAGGCGGCCGTCGTGCGCGAGGTGGACGTTGTGCTGGCCCCCGAACGAGTCAGGCCCCGGCACCGCGGACCAGTCGAGCGTGAAGTCGTTGCCGAGCAGCTCGCGGCGGCCCGTCCCGGACATCACCCACTGGAGCTCGCCGAACGTCGCGCTCGCGGGGTCGAGGTCGACCTTGCCGACCGAGTCCGCGTTCAGCCACGACAGGTACATCATGCCGTCGGCGTCGATGACCTCTGCGTTCGTGTGGAGGAAGTCCCCGTCGGCGTCGGGGGGGATCGGGAGGTGGTCGGACTCGTGCCACTGGAACAGCTCGTTGCCCAGGCTGTCGATCGCGACCACCACGTCCAGCGTCAGGTCGAAGAACCCGGGCAGCGGGAACACCTCCTGGAACTGGCTGTAGTACACGTCGTCCCGCTCGTAGATCTCGTGGTTCAGCCCGCAGCACCCGCCGTACGACACCGGGAACCGCGTGAGGTCGTTGCCGTCGAGGTCGACCTCGACCACCTCGCCCTCGGTCTCGCCGATCACCGTCTGCTCGTCGGTGAACCGGACCATGTCGAGCATCCCGAGCTCGCCGTTCGGGTCCATCAGCTGGTACCACACGAGGTCGCCAGTGACGGTGTCGTACACCACCGCGACCGCGTTCGAGGTGCACGGCGCCTCGGTCCCGATCAGCCCGAACGACGACGTCCCGGTCACGGTCAGCGTGCTGCCGACCTCGGACGGCGGGCGGGTGGTGAGGAGCGTGGTCGACGCGGTGGACGCCGGCCATTCGACCGCGGTCGCGACCACGGTGTAGTCGGTCTCGGCGGCGAGGAACCGCACCGGGACGTCGTACGCGCCGGACGCCGCGTCGCTGGTCCAGGTCCGGGCGGCGTTCGAGCCGTCGGTCTTGCTCCACGACACGGTGATCGCCTGCGGGGGATCGATCGTCACCGCGCACCCGAACCGGAGCGCATTGGTGGTCGGCGCGCAGGTGATCGTGAACGTGGTCGGTTCGCCGACGGGCTGCCGGCGGTGTCGGCGTCGGCGTCGGTGTCGGTGTCGGTGTCGGCGTCGCTGTCGGCGTCGCTGTCGGCGTCGGCGTCGCTGTCGGCGTCGGCGTCGGCGTCGGCGTCGGTGTCGGTGTCGGTGTCGACGGACGGGGATTTGTCGGTGTCGGTCTCGTCGGCGCCGCCGTCGCACGCGAACAGCAGCACCAGGCTGACGGGGATCGGCCAGCGGGTCATGGGACACTCCTCGGGGGGATCTCGACGGTAGCAC
>JBEBJW010000265.1:0-7711 GCA_040079715.1 Myxococcota bacterium
CGGCGACCGTCTCGGCGCCGTCGGCGATCCCGCCGTCGTCGGTGTCGGTGTCGATCGGAGACGTCCCGAGGCCGCCCTCGTCGCCGTCGTCGAGGCCGTCGCCGTCGGTGTCCGCCACCGTGGCGTCCGTCTCGCCGGTGCCGGTCGAGGCGGTGCCGCCGATCGTGCCGGTCCAGGCGCCGTCGTGGTCGCCGTCCTCGTCTCCGTCGTCGAGGCCGTCACCGTCGGTGTCCGCGACCGTCGGGTCGGTGACGGTGGACGGGTCGGCGTCCGGCACGAACCCGGTCGAGTCCGGCCCGGCGGTGGCGACGCCCGCCTCGACCCCGTCGATCAGGCCGTCGCCATCGGTGTCCGCCTCGGTCGGATCGGTGGACAGCCCGAGCTCGGCGCCGTCTCCGAGCCCGTCGTCGTCCGAGTCCGCGTCGAACGGATCGGTGCCGCCGGCGACCTCGTCGTCGTCGGCGATGCCGTCCCCGTCGGTGTCGCCGATGTCGTCGGACGGATCGAGCGGGTCGGTGCCCACGTCGACCTCGATCCCGTCGCCGACCGTGCCGTCGTCGGTGTCGGTGTCGACCGGGGAGGTCCCGAGGTCGCCCTCGTCGCCGTCGTCGAGGCCGTCGCCGTCGGTGTCCGCGACCGTCGGATCGGTCTCGCCGGTCCCGGCGCTGCCGGTGCCACCGATCGTGCCGGACCAGGCGCCGTCGAGGTCGAGGTCCTCGTCACCGTCGTCGATCCCGTCGCCGTCGGTGTCCGGCTCGGTCGGGTCGGTGACGGTGGACGGGTCGGCGTCGGGGACGAACCCGGACGAGTCCGGGCCGGCCCCGTCGACGCCGGACTCGAGCCCGTCGCCGAGGCCGTCTCCGTCGGTGTCCGCCTCGGTCGGGTCGGTGTCGGCGTCGATCTCCGCCCCGTCGTCGAGCCCGTCGTCGTCGGTGTCGGCGTCGAACGGATCGGTGTCGAAGTCCGCCTCGTCAGCGTTGTCGATCCCGTCGCCGTCGGTGTCGAGCCCCTCGTCGACCGCGCCGTCGCAGTCGTTGTCGACGAGGTCGCCGAGCTCGGCCGCGCCGTCGTGGGTCGTGGCGGCGGTGTCGTCGCAGTCGCCGTCGACCGCGACGAACCCGACCGGAGCGCCGCACTGGGACAGGGTCACGTCCGGATCGCCGAACCCGTCGCCGTCCGCGTCGGCGTACCAGGTCACCGACAGGCCGTCGTCCGCGGTCCCGTCGCAGTCGTCATCGGCGCCGTCGCAGACCTCGGTGCCGCCGGGGAACGCGGTGGCGTCGTCGTCGTCGCAGTCGGTCGACAGGAGCGAGGTGTCGTCCGGCGCGGCGCAGGCCACGACCGGGTCACCGAGGTCTCCGAACCCGTCCCCGTCGGCGTCGCCGTAGAACGTGGTCCCGATGCCCTCGTCGACCGATCCGTCACAGTCGTCGTCGATCGTGTTGCATGCCTCGGTCGCGCCCGGGAGGACGGCGGCGTTGGTGTCGTTGCAGTCCCCGGCCCGGATCGCCTCGAACGCGTCGCCGCAGTCGAGGTCGCCCGACGTGATGTACACGTTGGTGCCGTAGTTGTCGTCGTCGAGGTCCTGGAAGCAGTCCTCGAACCCGTCGCAGTCCTCGTCGTCACCGTTGTTGACGAACTCCTGCGCGCCGGGGTGGTCGGTGGCCTGCGTGTCGTCGCAGTCGGTGTGGTCGGCCACCTTGCCCACGGGGGCGGTGCACGCGACCACCGACGACGCGGGGTTGCCGTACCCGTCGGCGTCGGCGTCGGTGTACCAGGTGCTGCCGACGCCCTCGTCGGTCGACCCGTCACAGTCCTGATCGATCCCGTCGCACACCTCGGCCGCGCCGGGGTGGATGGTCGCCACGGCGTCGTTGCAGTCGTCGCCCCCGAGGGCCGCGTCCCCGTGGCCGTCGCCGTCGTCGTCGGCGATCGACACCGAGAAGTCGTCGTACCGACACGAGTCGCCGCCCGATCCACCGTGATCGTAGCAGTACACACCGACCTGGCCGCTGGAGAACGCGCTGTCGACCGCGGTCATGATCCGGTCGTTGGCGTCGAACGTGCCGTTGCGATCGTCGTCGAACCACACCTCGAGCGAGGTGCCGACCGCGACGATCCGCAGCTCGTACTCGACGCCGAGGGTGTAGGTGATGTTCGACGTGGCGAGCTGGGTCGCCGAACCGTTCACGATCTTGAACAGCTTCGAGCCCTGGTACGACTGGCGCGGGGTGCCGACGCCGGTGTGGGGCGCGCCTTCGCGGGTCAGGAACGCGACGTAGAAGTTGTCTTCGTTCTGGTACCGGAACACGATCCCGACCGAGTCGTCGTCGTTCGAGAACACCGTCGTGTCGATCGTCGCGTCCGACCAGGTGTCGAGCGTGTACACGAGGTGGTTGTCGACGTACGACCCGGTGCCCCAGGTGCCGGTGGACTCGTCGGACAGCGGGTACACGCCGTCGCCCACCGACGTGGACCAGGTGTCGGACGCGGTCCCGGACACCCAGCCGGCGGTGCCCGAGAACGCGTTCGTGGTGTACGCGTCGAAGTTGTCGCTGAACGAGACGACGGTCTGGGCGTGGGCGTGTCGCCCGAGCGCGAGCAGTAGGATCACCGTGACCTCTGAGTGCGGGGACCGCCCCGAGCGTAACGGTATCGGATCCCGAAACCGTTTCGCCGGGGTGTCATCGCACTGTCGTCACGGCGCCGGCGCGGGCGGAACCTCGGACGGAGCGGCGGGCTGGGCGGCGAGCTGTGCGGCCGGGGCGTACGCACCCATCACCGACGTGCTCTTGGCCGGCGCAGGAAGATAGGCGTCGAGCTTTCCGATGTACCACCCGAGCGCGAGACCGAGCACGATCACCACCGCGAGGTACACCCCCCACGGACGGCTGCGCTCGGCGAACGGATCGGTCAGATCGCGCGAGCTGCCCGGCGGCAGCACCGCGACCTTGGTGAGCGACGCGCCGAGCGGCACGTTCAGCTTGGCCTGGGCGTTGACCGCCCACCCGTTGGCGTCGAGCAGCGGCCCGAGGTTCCGTTGACGAAGCTTGAGCCACGCCACCGCCATCGACGGACCCGAGATCAGGCCGATGATCCCGACCACGCCGAGCGGCATCCACAGTCCGAGGCCGAAGAACGCCTGGAGCAACGCGCCCATCGCGGCGGTGATCCCGCCGACCGCCACGCCGAGGGCTGCCACGGTGCCCACGTCGAACATCGACGGCGGGGCCGCCGGGGGGGCCCCGGACACGGCGGAGTCCACCGTCACGGCGGCGGACGTCACCTTGGCGTCGGCAGCGGCCTCGGCGTCAGCGGCGCGCTTCGCGATCATCTCCTCGATCAACCGGAGGAACTTCTTGTACGGGCTCCAGAACGCCTGGCGGACGCTGATCGGGTTGTCGACGATCTTCGTGACGGTCGCGTCCCAGTCCTGGCCCTGCCGATCGTAGAACACGCCGTTCCGGCCGACCATCAGGTTGTCGATGTCCCCGTTGGTCACCGCGGCGGCGATCGACATCTTCTCGCCCTTCGCGTTCCTCAGGTCGCAGTACAACAGATACGACTTCGCGAGCGGGGCCATCGTCGCGTGCTTTCCGGCATCGTTGACCCGGATGCACAGCTCGCACGCGCGCTGGTCGAGGTACAGCGTGCCCGCCTGGAACGTGGCCGGCGACCGGCGACCGTAGAAGTCCCGGAACGCGACGAAGTTGTTCGCGAGGGACATCAGGTCGCGGTGGTACCGGACCAGCCGCTCGACGGACTCGATCGCGGTCGCCATCGGGGCGGCAGCGGTGTCCTGGGCGATCAACGCGCGGATCTTGGCCTCGATCCCGCTGGTCGCCAGCGCGCGGACCCGAGCCGGGCCGAGCTTCTCGACCGAGCCCCCGGCGCGGGTCGCGAGCCAGGCCTCGTACGCGGTGAACTTCGCGCGGATCGCGGTCCAGTCGGCCTCGGTGATCGAGGTCCGGTCGCCGACGATCGGCGCGACCACCGCAGCCCGGAACGCCGCCATCGGCTCCGACCACGCGGGGTTCACCCCATCGACCAGCGACAGCGCGGTACCCGGCGCGACCTTGGCGATCGGGAAGTGGGCGATCTCCGCCGCGGTGACGTGGAGATCCTTCGCTGCCAGCGCCAGGTACTCGCTCTGCTCCCGGTTCACCGCGTCGATCGCGCGCGAATCGAACGCCGCCACCCGGCACCGCGCGAACCAGTCGTCGATCTTCGGCTTCATCGCGGAGAACGCGGCGTATCCCGACTCGGTCGCGTCGCCGAGCGGCCGGACCGTCAGCCCCGCGTCGAGCCAGGCGGCGTGCGCGGCGATCTCGGCCACGAACGCGATCAACGAGGCCTCACCGACCCCGGTCTTGCCGCTCTTGTCGACCTGCGGGAAGGTCGCGCACGCGATCACGTCCAGCAGCGCCTGGTGGACCTCCGGATCCGACGCCGCGTCCGGCGGGACGATCCCGTCGCCGTTGAACGCCTCGGCCGCGAACGCCGACAGCGCGTGCTTCGTGTCCTCGACGTCGATCGCAGTGGCGTTCTCCTTCTTCAGGCTCTTCAGCAGCGCCTTCGCCGTCTGGAGCACCAGCTTCGCGTCGTCCGTCTGGTCCGCGATCGCCGTTAGGGGCAGCGACGAGCTCCCGGCCGCCAGCGATTCCACGTCCTTCAGCATCGACCCGGCCCACCGGGTGGCCGCGATCAGCTCGGTCGCGCGGACGCGGCCGTCACGATCGGTGTCGATCAGCTCGAGGGTGCGCCGATCGAACTCCAGCCCCTCCACCGGGCACGCGAGGGCGACCCACAGCTTCTGGTCCAGCTCCCCGAGGGCCACCAGATCCGCTCCGGTCGTGAGCCGAACCTGGTCGAATCCACCGGCTCGAAAGAACTTCCACGTGTGTGGCATCGTCGCCTCCGTTCGTAGCGGATGGTCCGCCGCGCGGAGACTAGCCCGTCCCGAGCCACCGGGTGACTTACGGAGCGCTGTCGGTGCCTCGTCGGCTTCCGACCAGGATCCTCAGGTCCCGCCCACCAGGTGTTCGACCAGGATCTTCAGTCCGAGCCCGATCAACACGAACCCACCGGCGATCTCGAGCCGGGATCCGAACCGATCTCCGAGGGCGCGACCGAGCCAACCGCCGAACGCCGA
The DNA here is from genome assembly GCA_040079715.1 of Myxococcota bacterium. Classification (GTDB taxonomy): domain Bacteria; phylum Myxococcota_A; class UBA796; order UBA796; genus JACKER01. The sequence continues at coordinate 5,153 of JBEBJW010000265.1, forward strand.
CAACACCGCGGTGACGATCCCGATCGTGCCGATCGCGCTCCAGAACCCGACGTCGAGCACCGGGAGAGTGAACCCGGCGGCGAGGGCGTCGATCGACGTGGCGACCGCCAGCCCGAGCAGCGCCCCGAAGCCGCGGGCCGCCGGCGCCCCTGCCCCGTCGTCGGTCCAGGCGGCCCACGCCGTCCGGGCGCCGATCGCGACCAGCAGCGTGCACGCGACCCAGTGGTCCCACGCCGCGGCCCAGGTGGCGACCCCGAGGCCACCGACCCAACCGAGCGCGCTCATCCCGCCCTGGAACAGCCCGAACAGCGCGGCCGCGGTCAGGATCGGACGCGCGCGACGCTCGACCGCGCCGATCCCGGCGGCGGCAGCGGTGGCATCGACGGCGAGGCCGCACGCCAACAGCACGAGCTCGACCAACCCCACCCCCGCGCGCGGCATAACCCGGGCGCCCGGTTACCGATCGCCGCGATGGACTCCCTCGACGACTGGGACTTCGACCTGCCGGACCACGCGATCGCCCGGGTCCCGACCGCGATCCGTTCGGCGTCGCGGCTGATGGTCGTCCCGAAGGTCGCCGGGGAGCTCTCGGATCGGTCGTTCTCCGACTTGCCGACGTTGCTCCGGCCAGGCGACCTGCTGGTCGCGAACGACAGCCGGGTGATGGCGGCGCGCCTGCGGGCCACCCGCGCGACCGGCGGGCGGATCGAGCTGATGGTCCTCGGTCCGGGTCCGGGGGAGGTGGACGCCCTCGCCAGGCCGGCGCGGAAGCTCCACGCGGGGGACGTCCTGACCCTCGACGGCGGCGGGATGGCGGTCGTGACCCGCGCGGCCGTCGACGGGGTGATCCGGGTGGTGTTCGACCGGGATCCCGCCGAGGTGATGGCCGAACAGGGCGAGCCGCCGCTGCCGCCGTACCTCGGTCGCCCCGCCGAACCCGACGATCACCGCCGGTATCAGACCGTGTACGCCGGACCCCTCGGCTCCTCCGCGGCGCCGACCGCAGGCCTGCACTTCGACCCGTCGGTGCTCGACGCGCTGCGGGCGCGGGAGATCGGGTTCTGCACTGTCACGCTCCACGTCGGGCTCGGGACGTTCCGCCCCCTCCGCGACGAGGACCTGGCCCGCGGCGCCCTCCACGCCGAGTCGTACGCGGTCCCCGCGGAGACGGCGGCGCGGATCGCGGCCACCCGGGCCGGCGGTGGGCGGGTGATCGCGGTCGGGACCACCTCGGCGCGGACCCTCGAGTCGGCGACCCCGGCCGGGGCGCGGTTCCCCCTGCCCGGCGGCGGCGTGACGCGGCTGTTCGTCCGACCGCCGTACGCGCTGCGCGCGATCGACGGGCTGATCACGAACTTCCACCTGCCGCGGAGCTCGCTGCTGATGCTGGTCGCGGCCCTGTGCGGCCGGAAGCGGCTGCTCGCGGCGTACGACCGCGCGGTCCGGACGGGGTACCGGTTCTATTCGTACGGTGACGCGATGCTCGTGGTCGACGGGATCGCTCCGGAGGGCGGGTGACGAGCAGCGGCGGGTGTGCGTGCGGCGCCGTCCGATACACGGTGGACGGGCCGATCGACGACGTGGCCCACTGCCACTGCGGGCTGTGCCGGCGCCACGGCGGGATCGTCACCACCTGGGCGACGGTGCCGCAGACGACGTTCCGGTGGACGGCGGGGGTGCCGATCGCGTGGCGGTCCACGCCGCACGGGCACCGGTACGTGTGCGGGACCTGCGGGTCGTTGCTGGCGCTGATCACGAGCCGATCGCCCGTGACGATCGATCTGACGATCGGCACGCTCGACGCCCCCGAGGCGCACCCGGCCGACCGCCACATCTGGGTCCGCGATCGGCTGTCGTGGCTCTCGCTCGACCCGTCGCTCCCCGAGCAGACCGAGGAGACGCCGTGAGCTGCGGGTTCGATCTCGTCGCGACCCAACTCTCCCCCATGGGACGCGCCCGGGCGGGCGTGCTCGGGCTGACGCACGGGGCGGTGCCGACGCCGGCGTTCATGCCGGTCGGCACGCGCGGGACCGTCCGGGGGGTCGATCCGGGCGAGCTCGGGGCCACCGGGGCGTCGATGATCCTCGCCAACACGTACCACCTGTGGGTCCGACCGGGCGCGGACGTGATCCGCGACCTCGGCGGGCTCCACCGGTTCTGCGCGTGGGACGGCCCGATCCTGACCGACAGCGGCGGGTACCAGGTGTTCTCGCTCCGGGATCGGCTGGTCGTGTCCGAGCACGGGGTGCGGATCCGGTGCCCCGAGGACGGTGCGTGGCGCGAGCTGACGCCCGAGGTGTCGATCGGGGTCCAGGAGGCCCTCGGGGTCGACGTCGCGATGGCGTTCGACGAGTGTCTCGAGCACCCCGCGACCCGCGATCGGACGATCGAGAGCACCGCCCGCACCACCCGGTGGCTCGCCCGGTGCCTCGCCGCGCGCCGGCACCCCGAGCGCACCGCGATGTTCGGGATCGTACAGGGCGGGATGTACCCGGACCTGCGCCGGGAGCACGCGGCGGAGCTGTCGGCGCTCGATCTCGACGCATTAAAACACGATAA